>JACQTR010000005.1 GCA_016210705.1 Chloroflexota bacterium
CACACATATAGAGGAGTTGAAGGACGCCTTCCCCGTTCGCATTGAGGTGACCAAAACAGCTGAAGGTTCCACCATCGCCGTTAGTTAGTTGAGACGGTCATAGTCCCAACTCTTTGCTGATCTTCTGCATGGCCTTGAGGCCTATGGCCATAAATTCCTCTAGCTCTAGCCCGATTTCCCGACAAGTGGCCATCTGTTCTCGGCTAGCTCCGGCGGCGAAGCGCTTCTCATCAAAGCGCTTCATCAAGGAATCTGTAGTCAATCCCGCCAACTTTTTATCGGGCCTCACCAAGGCGCCAGCAATAATGAGTCCGGTGAGAGGGTCGGCGCAATAAAGGGCCTTATCCAGTAGGGTCTGCCGAGGTATGCTGTGGGCCTCGTTGTGGCAGGCTATAGCCTGGGCCATCTCCTCGCTGGCCCCCAGCTCCCTGGCCAGGTCGGCGCCCAACTTGCTGTGGCTGGAGATATCATCGGCGGTGAGCTCGACGTCAATGTCGTGGAGGAGGCCGGTGAGTCCCCAGGTCCCCTCATCCTGGCCCAAGCGTCGTGCCAGGGCTCGCATGATGGCCTCGGTGGCAAATAGGTGCTTTCGGGTGTTAGTGTTCTGTATGTTGGCCTCAATAGAATCCAAGGCATCGTCACGAGTCATTGTTATCTCCCAGCGGTCATCCCTATAAAAGACTTTGGTATATGTTACACGATTCTTTTTCCCTCAGCAATATGTTGTTGTCTTCAAAAAGAGCATGGAAGTCCGGAGCGGGGAACATTTGACACACATAGCAAGGGATTGAAAAGGGGCTCATAGAAGTTTAAGATGACAAGGAGCGAGAGCTTGGCGCACATTTAAGGGTTGCGCCAATAATGCCCGAGGAGGCAAGCAGTGAATTGTCCAATTTGTGGCAAGGAGGCCAAAACCCGGGTCTACCGATGTGCCAAATGCGCGGTATTTGTTCATGTGGCATGTTGGCCAAAGCATAGGGCAGCAATTCACGGGGAAAGTGAACCAACTAGCCAAATAAGTCCTTATGCCGGGAAGGGCAAGAGATGATTGGAAGTACGTCTGAAGGGCCGGGACTATCCGACGGCGATCTAGATTTCGTAATAGGGGAAGCCGCCCCAGAATTCCCAGATAAAGCGAAGCTGAAGCAGTTGATAAAGGAAGATGTAGCCTTTAGGAAGGGTATCATCAGTGATGAAAGGGTTTTTCGGAAGGTTATGGCGGATAAGGAGGTTATTTTAAGGATCTCATCAGCTCTATATTTTGAGATCCTGCTTAGAAAGGCACTCAAAGAGCTGGAAAAGGCGAGCCATACCGTGGAAAAGGCGGGAACGCAAACTGTTGCCGTATTCGATACCAAAGAGGTAGCTAACCTTCTATCCAAGCCGCCAGTCTTAAATTACCTTGCCGGCATGCTTTCTTCTTTTACCAGGATCGAGAGTTACATAATACCGGTGAGGATCAGGAAGGGGATCTGGCGAAAAATCAGATTCAATGATATGGATATAGACAGTATAATCCGGTTTTGTCAAGCAGTCGGCGAGGAACATAGGCTAAGTTTATACAAAAGAATTGCCGATATCTGCCTATTTATTTTAGGGATATTCCCAGAATTTGCTCCCTTTGATTATAGCTATCCCCTTTCCGGGGAAAGGAGGACCCAAATCGCTGGTAGGGTGAGAAGAGGCATAGAAGATTACGAAGAGGAAGGCAGGAAGTTCTACAAGCTAGCTGCAGAGCACCCTTCCGCCAGAACCCTTAAGTTGTCAGAGGTTTTTTGGCTCCTTCATGAGAATTTCAATGCTGCTAAGAAGCCCCTAAATTTCATCGCTGATCACTACATCTACTATGAAAAGCAAAAATTGTTTGGGATAGAGTCTTAATAGGAGAACAGCGATTCTGCCAAAGGCTGGTAGCCGTTATAGGGTGCGCGGTCTTTTAAATGGTTTTCCCCGGGGAGTAAGGCAGCCCAGGGGATCAAAGGGAGATTGTGGGTAGTATTATTGCCCGAAGTCCTTGTCTATCTCCCGAAGAAATTTTTCTATCTCTGGGGAGAGCAGGGAAGGCTTTTCTTTTTCTTCCTCTTCCTTCTTAACTCTAGCTTCGTAGTGTCTCTCCAATTGGGCCACTATGTTACGTAACTGAGAGTTTTTCTCTACGGCTAGGCCAATCTCATCGTATTGTCTCCTAGTCTTCTCCCTGAGGTGGGCTAAGTCTATGGAAAGATGGTATAGGGAGGAGACGATCTCCACAATCCGCAACTGGCCGCCATAATCCTCTTCCAGTTGCGCATATTGGGTCAGATGCACTATCAAGCCCATAGTTTCAATATTTTGCAAAGACGCTCTATGGGACACTAAGGAGGCGATAGATGTAGGCCCTTCGTAGCCGCTGGACTGCACGCCTAGACTTTTCAAGAGGCGTGCAGTTTCGTCCCCACTGGCCGACCCGCTGACGATCAAAGGCCGGGTGTGGGGCACCGCATCGTACATCGAGCCCAAAAGGCAATACCTCTTGACGCCAAAGGTTTCCAGAATCCCTGATAAAGAATCGACATAATCCTCGCCCAACATATGAGGCTCAAGCAGGTGAAGGAACAGGAAGTCATTGTTTTCCTCACCCTTGGCCCAGTGAATATAAGTGTTGGGTATGGAGATTTCCCGCTGACCTTCTTTGAAGTATATGGTGGGTCGATAGCGGGTGAAATCGAAAAAGTTTCCTGGCCTCGTCAATTTTGCCAAAGGTTGAGCGTGGAGGTCCTCTTCTAAGTAACCAAGGGTTAAACTGCCCACGTTGCCCACATCTACCCACGGCCTAAGCATGGCCAGGGCGTGGGGCTCTCTTAGCTCTGGCAGAGGTTCCTCTAGCTCGAAGGCGCCGACTCTCATGGCCGTATAGTAACAGAAGCTGCACTGGAAGGCAACTTTGGCAAGGCATTCTCGTATCTCTCCCTAAAATATCCGTTGCGCAAAGCCCCAAATATTCTGACAAATGGCACTTGATATGCCCTTGACTCATAATTTCATCACTCAAGAATATTGCCGAACAGTCCCTAAATGTGTAATATATCCCACGTGGTTAATTGACAACGTTAGGATGAAAAGGAGGATAATCTCATGGCCGACAAATTGGATATTTCTATAGAGTATTGCGTACCTTGAAACTACCTTCTCAGAGCCGCCTGGATGGCGGAGGAGATCCTATTAGCTCACGGGCAGTACATATCAAAGTTAACCCTTATACCCTCTACCGGCGGTAGGTATGAGGTCACCGTTAACGGAGAGTTGGTCTATTCCAAAGCCGCGACCAAGGTTTTCCCCGAGCTACGCGAAATCATGGAAAAGGTGGCTGCCAAGCTAACCTAGTCAGCGGTTTACTTGAGTTAAGGCAAACCTATGTAATCCGGATTAAGTAGGCTGGAAAGGAAGTAGCATGCTCAGCGTGAAAGAAGCTATTCAACAAAGGCGTAGCATTCGCCGTTTTCGTCCTGACCCTTTTCCTGAGGAGCATCTTTTTGAGATCTTAGAGGCTGCTCGCCTGGCTCCCTCCGGCGGCAATGCTCAGCCGTGGCGATTTATTGTGGTCACCGACCCTGAAGAAAAGAAAAAAATATGCAAAATGGCTCTTGAGCAAAAATTCCTGGAGGAGGCGCCGGTGGTTATCGTTTGCTGCGCCGACCTCGCGGCTTATACCCAAGCGTCGAGAAGGGTACGGCTAGAGGAGTTTGCCCAATACGGCGTTCTAGAAACGTTATCCGGTCGGGTTGGTGCTCTTCAGCCTGGAGCCAAAGATGCCCCAGAGCCCCCAGAAGACGCTAAAAGGCGCAGCGCTTTGTCCAACTCTTATATCGCCATAGAACATATGGTGCTGACGGCCACCGCCTTGGGGCTTGGGACATGTTGGGTGGGAGCTATTGGAGCCAGAGGAGAGCTAAACGCCCTCTTTAATATCCCGGAAAGCATCGTACCTATAGCCCTTCTTCCAGTGGGCTACCCGGCTGTTGTTCCTCACCAACGCCCCAGGCTCTCTATGGAGCAGATATTGCTTCGTCCTTTGGCAACGATAGCGCCACCCAAAGAAGAAACTAGGATTTCGATTACCGCTTAATACTAAAGCTCTGCCTGAGATTCCTGCGGTTGGGGTGCTGGTTCTTGCCCCAGTTCGCTAGAAAGGAATTGGTATGCCAAATTTGTTCTCCCCCTTCAAGATTAAGGGGCTTGAATTACGGAATCGCTTTATGCGCTCTGCCACTTACGATGGCACCGCTGACGACGAGGGCAAGGTTACTGAGGCATCGGAGGTCTTATATCGGGACTTGGCCGAAGGGGGTGTGGGGCTTATTGTTACTGGTCATGCCTTCATTTCCATCCAGGGGCGAGCCTCTTTCGGGCAATACGGTGTCTATGACGATGAGATGATTCCTGGCCTACATCATCTGGCTGAGATAGTCCATGCTGCTGGGGCAAAGATAGCCTTGCAGATAACGCATGCCGGTATTAACTCCAGATATCACGCTAGCCGTCATACCATCGCCCTGGCCCCTTCCCTTGTAGAGGGAACTCAGACCGCCCATCGAGCGATGGTAGAGGAAGAGGTCGAGGGTATCATCACCGATTTTGGGGCTGCCGCGGCTCGGGCAAAAGAAGCTGGTTTTGATGCCATCCAACTTCATGGGGCCCATGGCTATTTGATGAGCCAGTTTCTTTCACCCCTTTACAATCACCGCACTGACCGATGGGGAGGCAGTACGGAGAAGCAGCGTCAGTTTCATCTCGATGTGATAAAAGCGGTCCGCAGCAGGGTTGGCAACGATTACCCGTTGTTCATGAAGTTTGGCGTCATGGACGATCGCGATGGTGGAGTCTCTCTAGAGGAAGGTGTGGAAGCTGCCCATCACATAGTAGCCGCTGGTCTTGATGCTCTGGAAATTAGCGCTGGTGTCGGGGGTGGTAGTAGCAGGGCCTCGAAGACTGATGGAGAGAATGCTGAACCCGAAGTGCCCTATTTTAGAGAGCGCGCCGCATCTGTCAAAAGGTCGGTTTCGGTGCCGGTGATGGTGGTGGGTGGTATTAGGAGCATCGGCATGGCCCAAAACATTATAGATGCCGCAGAAGCCGATATGGTTTCGTTGTGCCGGCCTCTGATTCGTGAGCCAGCACTGATCCGCCGTTGGGAAAGTGGGGATTTTGGTCCTGCCCGCTGCATTTCCTGCAGCCGATGCTTTGGGGTCATCGAACGTGAAGGGGGCCTTGGTTGTTACCAGGAGCGCTACTCAGAAAAGCAAACCGCTAGGTGACCAGCTAGGCATAGCTTATTTGCGGCACCTATTATAGTATTACTCTAGGCGCATAGTATCTCGACGCAAAAGGTAGTCGAAGGTCCAGTCCAGGGCTACGCTTACCTGATTTCGCACGTCTGGGAGCTTCGATAAGTGCACTAGTCGCCACAGGAGCCAGGCAGGAAAGCTATTGAAACACCTGCCAGCGACTTTGGCCAGGGAGGCGTTCCTACCTAAAGCAACCAAGTTACCTTCGTACTTATAGCGGAAGGGTATCTGGTCTTGGCCTTTTAAAGCCCGAACTATGTTAACGGCCATCGCTTTACCCTCCTGGGCCGCCACTGCTGCCGTACAAGGCAACGGGCGCTCTGAGCCAGGCTCTACAAAATAGGCGTTGTCTCCGGCGGCGTATACCCCTGTCCACAAGGGCAGCCGCAGTGTCTCTCTCACCACTGCACGGCCATCTTTGCTCTTAATGATGGGCAACGGCTCCAATAAGGGGGAAGGCCTGATCCCGGTGGCCCAGATAACAGTGTGAGCGGGAAGGGTTATCCCTTGAGCGGTATGCAGTCCGCCCTCTTCTATGCCCACGATACGAGTGCTGCAGTCGACCTTTATTCCACTTTGTTGTAGCTTTTTAAGGGCTAGAGCTGCTAAACCTGTGTCCATTCCTCCTAGAAGGGCCGGACTGGCCTCACAGACCAGAAGGCTTACCTCTGCGGGATTAATTTTGGGAAAATCACGGGATAGGATGGAGTGCACTAGGTCATTCATAGACGCCACCAATTCTACTCCCGTGGCTCCACCACCCACCACCGCTATGCTCAGCAGGTGGCGGCGAACCACCTCATCGGTGGTCCACTCCGCCTGGCTATAACTTTCTATGATTCGATACTTTATGGCCATAGCTTCTCGCAGAGTTTTAAGGGGTAATGCGTATTGCTCTGCCTTGGGTACACCGAAGAAGTTAGTCGTGCTGCCTAATGTAATTGCTAGAAAATCGTAATCTAATTCGGTTTTATCTAGGACTATATTTTTATTGGCCAGATCAATAGCGTGAATTCCGCTCTCATAGAATTGGAAGGTTTTTCGGCGCATCAGCCAGCGGATGGGATAAGCAATGTGGCCTGGCTCCACTTCACCGGTGGCTGCTTGATAGAGTAAAGGGGTAAAAAGATGGTAGGGATTGCGATCCACGAGGACTACCTCAGTATTGTCGTCCTCATGGAGTAATCGTGCCAGCTCCATAATAGCTGTTAAGCCAGCAAAGCCGGCTCCTAAGATTACGACCCGTTTTTTTTGAGACGCCATATTCTTATTACCCTATTCTCCGGAAACCGATCGAATGAAGATCACTAGATGCCACCGCTCTTGAGGGGTCAATAAGCGCCCAAAGGGGGGCATGTAGCCCAGCCCGTTAGTGAGAATCCAATAGAGCTCTCCATCGCGGCGGGAGCGAACCCGCTGGCTGGCAAAATCTACCGGAGCTGTGCCCCCGCCCTGCACGAGGGGCTCCATCACGACTCCATTGCCCCTGCCGCTGGCACCATGGCACACCGCGCAGTTCAACTGGTAGATTTGGGTACCTCTGTCCAAAGTTTCGGGTGTCTTGGCCACGGGATTGCTCAAGTCTGCCGCCTCAGGGAAGGAATAAGCCACTTCTTTGCCGGTGATAGGAACGGCTTCGCCTGGGGGTTCCAGGCGAGGTGGCTCATAGGAGCGGAAAGAGGGTTGATAATGCATTTCGGGGAAGACGTCTACTGGGTAGGCGCCGCGGGAGCAAGCGGACGCCGCTCCCATAGCCCCCAAAGCTACGATGAGCAAGATTACTCTAAACTTGTTCAATCTCCTCCTCCACCGGGATAGCGCCGCTTGATCTCGATTACCCCAGCCTGAGAAAGGGCTTGTTCCGCTTGGGGGCGGCGGTCTTCAAGGCAAGAGACCAAAAGGCCGATGTATCCTTGGGTAATACGCCGGTCATAAAGTCCTAGGCTCCATCGGGGGAGTCGGGACTCAAAGATAATGCCTAACACGGTGAAAATAATTGCCCCCAAAAGGGTAGCTTCGTAGGCGATAATGAACATAGGGGGGAGGGAGAGAATGGGTTTCCCCCCGGTCACTAAAGGAAAATCCAACTGTGTGGCTGCGGTAAGCAGGACGGCCACCGAGAGGCCAGCGGCAGCGCCCACGAAAGGAAATACAAAGAGTTTGTGTTTTACCGGCTTCTCTCCAAAAGCCCCCTCAGGATAGGGGGTGCTGGTAAGGATTTCGTAGTCCTGAGAGGCAAAGCCTGCCTTCTCCAGGGCTTCTACACCGCGGGCGGCGGTTTCGGCGTCTGGGCACAAACCCAAAAGAGTTACCTTTTCCATTGGTTACCTCACTCCCTAATAGTACCTCTCACCTCAAGCTCGCCCACTTTTAGACTCTGTTTTAAGACTTGGGCTTCTTTTTGGTCGTAGATGGGGATCAACGGGAAGATCTTAGAAAACACTAGCAAGCCCAGGAGGACCAGGGCAAAGGAGGCGGCGATGATCATGATTTCGGGGAGACGGGGAGTATAAGTGCCCCAAACAAAGGTGAAGGGCTGCTTGCGCGCCAGGCTGGGTATTATTATGAGGAAACGTTCCAGCCACATGCCGATGTTCACCAACAGGCCCAGGAGGAACATGAGCCTGATGTTGTGACGCACTCGGGACGAAAGCCAAAGAGGCACCGGTATGATGAAGGCGCTGAAGAGAAATATCAAAAAGAGCATGGACCAAGGAAACTGAAAGACCTGCATCTCTCGTAGGGATACCTCCTGCCCCTCCAGTCCGTAAAGCCCAAAAACGAACTCTAGAAAGAAGAAAAAGAACCAGGTGATGGCGACAACGATGAGGAGTTTTCCCAAGGCATCAAAGTGTTCAGGTAGGATGTATTTCCGCCAGCCGAAAAGCCAACGCATCAGGGCCATGATGGCTACCACAGCCGATACCCCGGAGTGGATGGCGCCCATCACAAAATAGGGGGCAAAGATGGTGGCGTGCCAGCCCCCGACGCCTACAGCGGCGGCAAAATCCCAAGATACGATGCTATGAACCGAGACGAAAACGGGCAGGATAAGAGCTGAAAGAAGTATACCTGCTAAGGCTTGTAGGCGCCACTGACGGTAAGTCCCCCGCCAGCCCAAAGATAGGAGCCCGTAGAAAAGGCGCCGCACTCCCGAAC
>JACQTR010000062.1 GCA_016210705.1 Chloroflexota bacterium
GCTTAAAATGAGGGACAGCATCGATCTCCTCATCCCTAGGGGAGGCGCCGAGCTTATCCACTTTGTGGCTGAGAACGCCTGCATGCCCGTGGTTACGGGAGGCATCGGGGTATGCCACACCTACGTGGATGAGACCGCAGACTTTGATAATGCAGTCGCCATTGCCTATAACGCCAAGGTGCAGCGTCCTACGGTTTGCAACGCTCTGGATACATTGTTAGTGCACCGGGGAGTGGCCGAGGCATTCTTGCCTCGCATGGCCCAAGAATGGGCGAAGGCTGGAGTGGAGATGCATTGCGACCCTCGGTCGTTAGCCGTGCTTCACCCCTTGCCCGGGCTCAAGCTGGCCCCCGCTACCGCTGAGGACTGGGGCAAGGAGTTCCTGGCCCTGGTGGCCGCGGTCAAAGTGGTAGACTCGGTGGATGAGGCCCTGGAGCATATCGAGCGCTTTGGCTCCGGGCACTCCGAAGCCATAATTACCGAGGACTACTCCGCCGCCATGCGCTTTCTAACCGAGGTGGATGCCGCTGCCGTCTATGTCAATGCTAGCACCCGTTTCACCGATGGCGGCCAGTTCGGCTTGGGGGCCGAGGTGGGGATAAGCACCCAAAAGCTCCATGCGAGGGGGCCAATGGGGCTGAAGGAGCTGACCACTTATAAATGGATTATTCTGGGCAGTGGCCAAACTCGCCCCTAAAGAAAAGGAGGACACTATGTTAGATTATCGTTTTGACCGAGCCTGCCGCACCCCATACTCCGAGGCCTACGTAATATACGATGACCAAAACGAGGCCATTGGTCGCGTAGACCTGCACTTTACTCATACCGTGGTTCACGGCACACTATGCCTAAATGAGGAACTTTCCACAGAAACACTGCACGATATGATCGAACTCATTGACGATGAGCTAGTCATATCCTCGGATGCTCTACGCACTGATTTCATCATCTCCGTTTTTCAGGGCCACAACGTAGGTATCTTTAGCGATGAAGACGTGGAGGAGTGGGCAGAGGAAGAAAGCAAAGGGAACGGCCATAAGGCCGAGGGCAAAGAATAAAGCTATTTGTCTGAGTCAGGGCCTTGCCGGATCTCCCGCAAAAACTACATCCAAAAACTGGGTTAAGATGGCGGCTGTAGCGCCCCAAATCACCTGGCCTTCGTAATTGTAGTTATAGCCCCAATAAGGGCGATCACGAGATACCCGAGGATCGAGCGTAACATTTTCCTTATCCAAAAGGGTAGAAAGGGGCACCATGATCACCTTCTCCACCTCATCGGAGTTGATTGTAAAATCGTAAGGATAGGGAATCCAACCCACCACCGGCGAGACGAGAAAGTTAGAATGGGTAGCCACATCATCTAACTCTCCCAACACATCCACATCATCCACCCGAATTCCTACCTCCTCAGCGCTTTCCCTAAGGGCGGTAAGCACCAAGCTCTGATCACCCTCGTCCCAGGCTCCTCCGGGAAAGGATATCTGGCCTTTATGATGTTCCACGCGATGTGTTCTTTCCGTGAACAGAACGTAGTAATCCCCATCCCGTTGACAAATGGGCAATAAGACCGCCGCTGGCATCAAACGTCCGTCCCCATTACTGATGTGTTTCTTTTGACGGGAGGAAAGAGTCTGCCTAATCTTGTCTTTCATTGATTTGGCTCAAGAGGACGCGAACCTATTTTTTAACGCTAACCGTGAGCCGTAGCCAGGGCTCCCCTAAGCCTTTGCCACTGCTTCTGCACCTGCTCTCGAACTTCCTCCAGCGTGCCCTCAGTATTTATCACCACCTGAGCGTATTTCAGCCGCTCCTCTGGCAACGGCTGGGAACGAATGCGAGCCAATACTTGCTCATCAGCGAGGCCACTCCTATCTTTCAAACGGCTTAATACGACGGCCTCTGGAGCTACCGTAATCCATATTTCGTCCACCAAAGGCATCCAGTCGGCTTCGATAAGGAGGGCAGCCTCCAACACCACCACCCCAGCCCCTTGCTGGCGAAGATTTTCCAGCTTCTTTTCCACCATAGAATACATCCCTGGATGCATAATCTCATTAAGTCGTGCCCGAGCTTGAGGATCGTGGAATACGACCTGCCCCAGTTTCGCCCGATCGATCTGCTCGCCATCTTTCAAGATTGCCCGGCCAAAAGTAGCCACTACTTGATCCCAGATTTCAGTATGGGGTTCATAAGCCTCGTGACCCACCTTATCGGCGTCAAGCACCACCGCCCCCAGCTCAGCGAGGAATCGGCCCACCGTGCTCTTGCCCGTGCCAATACCGCCGGCTAGACCTATGACAATCACCTTTAATCCCTTAGCAAGCTCTCTAACCTTTATTTAGCCATTAGTTCACGGCACTTTTCGGTGAGAGTTGGAACGACCTGCTTATAATCCCCCACTATCCCAAAATGAGCAGCCTTGAAAATTGGAGCCTCAGGGTCTTTGTTGATGGCTACAATGGTCTTCGAACCGGAGCAACCAGCCATGTGCTGGCTGGAACCAGAAAGACCTACCGCTAAATAAAGGTTAGGGGTAACGATTTTGCCCGTGAGGCCAATCTGGATGGTAGCAGGAACCCACCCAGAATCGCTGGCCGCCCTAGTGGCGCCCACCGCTCCCCCCAAAATCCGGGCTAATTCCTCCAAAGACTTAAAGTTCTCAGCGCTACCAATTCCTCGTCCACCACAGACGACGACCTCGGCATCCTCTAGCTTGATCCCCTCCGCCTCTTGTTTCACCTTGCGCAGGATCCGAGTCCTAATTTGAGACGAGTCTAAACCGGCGGGTACAGAGACCACCTCACCGTGGTGCGAATCATTCTTTACCGCTGGAGCCATAGCTTTGGGACGAATGGTAGCCATCTGAGGACGAGCTTTCTCGCAAACCATCGCCGCCAAAGCGTTGCCACCATATACAGGGCGAACCTGCATCAACAATTTGGATTCGGGATCAATGCTCAACTCCACGCAGTCAGTAGATAGACCCGTTCCCAGCCTAAAGGCCAGCCTCGGGGCTAGATCGCGCCCGATAGCCGTCTGCCCCAGAAGGAGTATCTGAGGCACGGCCTCTTTAGTTAATTTTTCCATGACTGTTACATAGGGGTCCGTCCGGTAATCCCCAAGCAGGGGATCATCCACCACATAAACCTTGTCAGCCCCTAGAGCAATAGCCTCGCTCCCTATATTACCGATGCCGTTCCCTAAAAAGACAATGAAAAGTTCTTCACCTAGGTCATTGGCAAGCTTTCGGCCAGCGCCCAACAACTCTCGGGTAATAGAAGCTAAGCTGCTATTTGCTATCTCGCCGAAAAGCATCACGCTTCGGTATGCGCTCATTCTTGCCTCCAAATCTGATTCGTCATATACCCAACTCCCTATATAACCTTGGTTTCTCGCAGACGCAGGGCTAATTTAACGGCGGCCTCGGCCAAATTTTCCCCTTCGATCACTTCACAGGTGCCCTCCCGTGCCGGTACAAACAACCTGCGTAGCTGGGTGAGGTTGCCTTTCAACCCCATCTGATCTGGGCCCATGCCTAAATCATTAGCCTGCCATAAGGTAAGTTGTTTTCTGGCTGCCGCCATGATACCCTTTAGAGTAGGGTAACGGGGCTCGCCTAATTCGTTGGTTATAGTCACCAACACTGGCAGCCCCGCTTCCACCACTTCATATCCGTTCTCCACCACACGCTCCACCTCAACCTTGCCATCCATCATTTCAACTTTTTGGGCCACTGTAACACTAGGTATGCCTAAAATCTCAGCTATCCCCAAGCCCACTTGCCCGGCATCCCAATCCGCCGCCTGACGCCCACAAAAAATAATATCGTACTCCCCAATCTTCTTTATAGCTTGGGCCAGGATGTAGGCTGTAACATAACTATCGGAATCTCCAAAGGCCTCGTCCTCCAAAAGCACCCCCTCATCTCCCCCCATAGCCAAGGCATGTTTAACCGCATCTTTGGCCGATGCTGGCCCCATGCTAATCACCGTTACCTTTCCCCCGTGTACATCTTTGAGCCGTAGGGCTGCCTCTACTGCTTGTGCATCAAAGGGACTGATAACCGGCTCTATCCCCTGAGGTGGGACAACTTTATTAGTGTTGGAATCGATTTTAAAAGTGGCCGGGGGTGCCTCCGGATCAGGGATCTGCTTAACACAGACGATCATGTTCAAGGCCATTTTTCTCTTTGTTCCTCGCTCCTTTCACCCTGCTTAAACAATTAAAATGTAACATTAGGCCATGCCACTGTCAAGGTTGGCATCCCCGCCTTGACATAGGAACGGGCAATGCATTAATATTAAACCCCTGATGGATTCCCACACCGTTGGCCTAGCAACCTTGGGGTGCAAGCTTAATCAAGCAGATACAGAGCACCTAGCAAGACAAATCCACGCCGCCGGCTATATAGTCACCGGACTAGAGGCAGGCTGCGATGCTTATATTATCAACACTTGCACTGTGACCCATGTTGCCGACCGCAAGTCCCGCCACCTAGTGCGACATGCCCGTAGCTTATGCCCTCAGGCTCTGGTTATAGCCACTGGCTGTTATGCCCAAAGGGCTCCTCAAGAGATAGCCCGGCTTCCCGGGATAGACCTAGTAATAGGCAACGATGAAAAGGAAAGGTTGACGGAAACCTTACGAGCAAAATTAGGCGGAAGCGGTAACCGTCAACCGACCAAGGCAAACTGGCAAAGTCGCACCCGGGCTTTGGTCAAAATTCAAGACGGCTGCAATGAGTTCTGCTCCTATTGTGTGGTTCCTCAAACTCGATGCAGAGAGCGGAGCATCCCTCTCTCCCAGATAATAGCTGAGATCAAAGAACGAGTGGAGGAAGGCTACAAAGAGATAACCTTAACGGGCACCCACATTGGGGCTTACGGTAGAGATTGTGGCACGACCTCTATTCTTAACTTAGCTACTTTGATAGAGCAGATCCTGTACCACACCAAGGTGGAACGCCTCCGTATCACCTCCCTCCACCCCCAGGACTTGAGCCCCAGTCTCCTGCAACTTTGGACCGATCAACGCCTCTGCCGTCATATTCATCTACCTCTTCAAAGCGGCAGCGACCGCATCCTGAGCCGCATGGGTCGGGGTTACACTACCAAAGACTACGCCCAAGGGGTAGCCTTAGCTCGGGAGATGATACCCAATGTAGCCATCACCAGCGACGTTATTGTGGGTTTCCCGGGAGAAGAAGAGATGGATTTTGGCCAAACCTACGAGTTTTGCCAGCAAATGGCCTTTGCCAACCTTCATATTTTCCCCTACTCAGCGCGCCCCGGCACCGCCGCCTCCTCCTGGTGCCACCAGGTAGAGGCCAGGGCAAAGAAAGAACGAACCCGAAAGCTGCTTCAGTTAGCTCAGGAAAGTGCGCGTTACTTTGCCCACAAATCTTTAGGGCGGAGCGCAATGGTGCTATGGGAGAAAAAGTGTAAAGAGGAAGGCGATGCTCTGTTATGGTCAGGGCTTACCGATAACTACCTTCGCGTGTATACCACCTGCTCCCATGAGTCCTTGGCTAATCAGGTCTTGCCCACCCAATTGATCGCGATCAGGGACAATGGCCTGGTGGGAAAAGTAGAAAATAGGTAAAAGGAGAGGGCAATGAACTTGTTCAATAAGGTGCTGGTCATTACTCTAACCATTATATCCATCCTCTTTTGGGTAGGGGTCGTCAGTGTTGCCGTCTTCTTTTCCGGAGACTTGATCACCCGGTTAAAGGACACGGTTGGCGATCTAGGACCGAGCCTGAGCGTATGGGCTCAGGCCATGATCGGCTTGGTGGCCGCCATATTTATCCTTCTCTCCTTGCTCCTGCTGCTGGCGGAGATCAGCCCCCCTAGGGCAGCTCACATCCCATTGGTCGGTGTCACCAGCGGCACGGCTTTCCTTACCGCCCAGGCCATTATCCAGCGGATCAAAAACGATGTACAAGGCCTTCCTCAAGTCTTGGAGGTTAAACCTACCGTAACCGTTCGGAGCAAAATGGTTGATATACGCCTCGACCTTCATACCGAACCTATTGCCGACGTCTCGGCCAAGACCGAAGAGGTCTGTCGCATCGTTCGCGACACCGTAGAGAACAAAATAGGGATAAAACTGCGTCAGCTTACCGTCCGCGTCCACCACCAATCCCTTCCACCGCAGGTAACCGTTCTCCCTAAAGAGACGAGGACAGGAGAGCCCACCCCCGAGGGAAGCAGAGACGTTGTAATCGTCCCTGAAAGCCAGCAGGATTTAAGAGAGACTTAGCGCTTGGTGTACTGAGGAGCCTTACGAGCCTTTTTAAGCCCGTATTTCTTGCGTTCCTTCATACGAGGATCTCGGGTGAGAAGCCCATATTGACGAAGTATCGTCCGCAGAGAATCATCGCTCTTGACCAAGGCTCGGGCAAGAGCCAGACCTATGGCACCAGCTTGGCTGGAAAAACCACCCCCCTCCACCTTAACCGTCGCATTAAACCGATCCGCAGTGCCCGTGGCCAAAAGGGGCTGCAAGGCGGAGCGTTGCAAACTGGATCGGCCTAGAAGGACCGTGGAAGGTTTGCCATTGACCATAATTTCTCCCATACCTGGGTAGAGCTTCACCCTAGCCACCGAGGTTTTTCGCCTGCCCACAGCGTAAAAATAGGTCTGCTCGCTCAAACTAAGCCTCCCGACTAGCCTTCTTATCTTTAAGTACCTGGGATTGATGAGGATGGGTATCCCCAGGGTATACCTTTAGACGACGCATCATGATCCTCCCTAAACGGTTATGAGGAATCATGCCCCACACCGCATGCTGGATAACCCGAGTGGGGTAGGTTTCCAGCATACCTGTCAAGCTGGTGCTCTTTAGTCCACCGGGGTATTGAGAATGACGATAGTAGAGCTTCTGATCCATCTTTCCGCCGGTTACCCGCACCTTGGCTGCATTTATGACTATAACATAATCGCCCATACCCAAATGGGGGGCATAAAGGGTCTTATGCTTCCCAATAAGCAGGTTGGCGACCCGGCTAGCCAGCCGGCCCAAAACCATGTCGGAGGCATCAATGACATGCCACTGACGTTGTATATCCGAAGCTTTAGTACTATAGGTAATCATCGCCCCCTACCTTAGGCAACAGATCACCGTAATCGACCCCCATTAAGCACAAGCCGTGAGCGGGCGCCGTTGGCCCGGCTAACCCTGGCCTTCTTGACTCTAGCATCTCCTCAATCGCCTCCATTGGCAAATCACCTCTGCCTACCCGAATCAATGCCCCCGCCGTTCTGCGCACCTGATGCGGCAAAAAAGAGCTGGCTGCCATCTCGAAGAACACAATCGCTCTCTCTCGCCAAACCCTTGCCTCATAAACCGTGCGGATTGTGGACCTCTTCCCCATAGACTCGCTAAAGGCAGCGAAGTCATGGGTACCTACCAAGGCCTGACAGGCCCCATCCATTGCTTTCCAATCCAAAGAGCAGGGCTCAAAATAGCTATAATGCCGCCACAAAGGAGAGGGGGAAAGCCCGTTATAGACAGTGTAAATGTACCGTCGACAGCATGCGCCATATCGAGCGTGGAAATCATCTCCCACTGGATAGGCCGACCTAACGGCGATATCGTCGGGCAAATAGTAATTGAGGGCTTTTACCCAGGTCTCCGGTCCCAAGCCCGATTCTAGGTCAAAGGCAACCACCTGACCCTTAGCATGAACACCAGCGTCGGTACGGCTAGCAGCCACAATGTTCAACCTCTTTTGGTTCACCTTAGCCACGGCTAGCTCCACCTCTTCCTGGATGGTGGGCGACTGCGCTTGAATCTGAAAGCCATGATAACGGGTGCCATCGTATTCCAAAACCAGCGCCATCCGGCCCATTTCATCCCTATTCTACTAATTCCAACTGAACTAACGGAGCGTTATCGCCCTGGCGCGGGCCCAGCTTCAGGATACGGGTATAGCCCCCACCCCTTTGGGCATAACGAGAGCCCAATTCCGAAAAGACCTTTTCCACCACCTTCTTATCTGTAACCATAGTCAAAGCTTGACGCCGAGCGTGGAGACTTCCCTCTTTACCCAAAGTTATGACCTTCTCCACCAACCGTTTCGCCTCTTTGGCCTTGGCCTCGGTGGTCTTGATCTTTTCATAGCGCAATAAGTCAGTCGCCAGGTTTCGATACAGAGCCAAGCGATGATCTGTGGGCCGGCTTAGCTTCCGACCATCAATCCGGTGTCTCATTCTCTTCTAGGTCTCCCTCGGCCTCGGTCTCCTCCGACTCATTATGCGGTGGTTTCTCAGGGAAGAAACCTAAGGCCCGAAGTTTATCTTGTAACTCATCCAAAGATTTTTGGCCAAAATTCTTTATGGCCAATAGATCCTCCACACTGGTCTCCAAAACCTCACCCACCCGAGCTAAATTGCTACGACGTAGACAGTTTAGGGTACGGGCGGAAAGCCCCAGATCCTCGATGGGCATATTGTAACGCTCAGGAGGCAAGGAAGTGCTCCTCTTAGACCTACCTTTAACCGGAGCTGGCCCCTCCAGCTCACCAAAATAGGACAACTCCTGGATCAATATCTGGGCGCTACTACTCACCGCGTGTGCCGGCGATATCGTCCCATCCGTCCACACCTCCAGGATTAGGCGATCGTAATTGGTAAGCTGGCCTACTCGAGTATGTTCCACCTTGTAGCTAACCCTACGAACGGGGGTAAATATGGCATCCACAGGAATTACCCCTATTGGTAGGCTATCCCTTTCCCCTGCCGGTACATAACCCTTACCTCGTTCCACATTAAGCTCCACACTTAACCTAGCCTCTGGAGAATCCAAAGTGACCAGATGGAGCTCAGGGTTCACAATCTCGAAGTCGGCAGTGAGAGTAATATCGGCAGCAGTGACTTCTCCCTCTCCCATCACCTGTATGGTCAACCTACCTGGCCGATTGGAGAGAGAACGTAACCGAAGCTGCTTGATGTTGAGAATAAATTCGGTGACGTCCTCCTTGGCATGGGAAATAACGGAAAACTCATGTTGTATCCCATCTATCCTAACCCAAGTGACTGCTGTTCCTTCCAAAGAACTAAGGAGAACCCGCCGTAAGGCATTCCCTACAGTAATGCCAAATCCGGGCTCCAAAGGTTTAGCCTCAAAACGGGCGTAATTTTCAGAGCTAGCTACACATTCAATTTGAGGAATTACCTGGTCAACCAAAATATCACCCCCAACCTGTCAACCTCATCGTGAGTAGTAGGCCACAATTTCATGTTCATCAATCGTGACCTCAATATCCTCTCGAGCGGGAAAGGCTAAAACTCGGCCGCGAAGATTCTCCATATCCAACTCTAACCAACTGGGAACGGCCTTATTTTTAATCTCTTCAGCCATCATTTGGTAATACTCTAAATTAGAGCTACCCTCTTTCCAAGCGATGACATTCCCCACCTTGACCTCGAAGGAGGGGATATTAGTCACCCGACCATTGACGGTGATGAAACCGTGTCGAACCCATTGCCGCGCCTGACGCCGAGAACCGGCGAAGCCCAAGCGATAGACCACATTATCCAGACGCAGTTCCAGAAGCTGAAGCAAGTTTTCTCCGGTGATGCCCGCCCGCTGCATCGCCCTTTGGAAGTAACGGCGAAATTGGCGCTCCAGAAGGCCATAGCTATAGCGTGCCTTCTGCTTCTCCCTAAGCTGCAAACCCCGTTCCGATAACTTGCGCCGACGAACAGCGTGTTGGCCCGGTGGCCCGGGACGGCGCTCCAAAGCACACTTAGGTCCCCAACAACGGGCTCTCAAGCCCAGCTTTTCGCCAAATCGGCGGCATAGCTTACACGCCGGACCTATATAACGAGCCAATACATACCTCCTTAATTACACCCGACGCCGCTTGGGGGGACGGCAACCGTTATGGGGTATAGGGGTCACATCCCTTATACTAACCACTTCGATGCCCGCTGCCTGAATAGAACGAATAGCCGCCTCCCGACCACTTCCTGGCCCCTTTATGTAAACTTCCACCTGACGTAGACCATGCTCCATAGCCTTCCGAGCCGTCACGTCGGCTGCCATCTGAGCGGCATAAGGGGTGCCTTTGCGCGATCCTTTGAACCCTGCCGTTCCCGAGCTACCCCAAGCTATGACGTTGCCATTGGGATCGGTGAGGGTTATCAAAGTATTATTGAAGGTAGACTGGATAAAGGCCCGACCCCGCGGAACCGACTTCCGTTCCCGTCTTCGGCCCCGAGGAGCCCGTTTTCTTTCCACCATAACTTTCTTACTCTCCCCGCTTAGTTATTTTTTGGCCACCGCTCGTCTACGTCCAGCCACCGTTTTGCGCGCCCCCCGCTTGGTTCGAGCGTTGGTCCGAGTGCGTTGCCCATGGGCCGGCAACCCCCGCCGGTGGCGAAGGCCCCTGTAACTACCGACTTCAGTAAGCCGCTTAATGTTGAGATTTAACTCCCGACGCAGGTCTCCTTCCACCACATATCCCTGGTCAATAACTTCGCGCAGGCGAGACACCTCATCGTCCATCAAATCCCGTACACGGGTATCAGGATTTACCCCCGTCTGTGCCAGGACCTTGCGACTTAGAGCAGGTCCAATGCCATAAATATAACGTAGCGCAATCTCCACTCGTTTTTCCCTAGGTATGTCAACGCCAGCAATACGGGCCATGGCTCCTCCTTCCCCGGCTCAACCTTGCCTCTGTTTATGCTTAGGGTTTTCGCAAATAACCCTCACTACACCCTCGCGTTTCACAATCTTGCACTTGTCGCAGCGAACCTTTACTGAGGCTCTTACTTTCACCTTTATCTCCTGAACATTACTTGAAACGATAGGTGATCCTTCCCCGGCTTAGGTCATAAGGAGATAGCTCCACCAACACCCTATCCCCGGGCAGAATCCTGATATAATGAAGCCGGATCTTGCCTGAAACATGGGCCAATACCCGATGTCCCGTGGCTAACTCCACTCGAAACGTGGCGTTGGGCAGAGGCTCTACCACCGTTCCCTCAACTTCAATAGTCTCCTTTTTAGGCACCTTTACCTCTCACCAAGTTCCTTAAGATAGAGTGAGGATCTCCGCCTCGCCATCACTGATGGCGATGGTGTGCTCAAAATGGGCGGAAAGGCTACCATCGGCGGTCACCACTGTCCATCCATTGGAGGTTACCTTGGTGGCCCAATCCCCAGCGTTAACCATGGGCTCCAGGGCTAATGTCATGCCGCGGCGTAAAAGTGGCCCCCTACTGGCAACCCCAAAATTTGGGACTTGCGGCTCTTCATGCATGTCCTGACCAATGCCATGACCTACGTACTCCCGTACCACCGAAAAACCTCTAGATTCCACATAGTACTGAATGACCGCCGAGACGTCCCCCAAATGACAACCATGTCGGGCAGCCCCGATCCCTGTCTCTAGTGCACCCCTAGTGGCTTCAATTAAGGCTTGGGCCTTCGTACTAATCTTACCCACACCCACTGTCACCGCTGCATCGGCCTGGTAACCTTGGTAGATGGCCCCCACGTCCAGGCTTACAATATCCCCTTCTTTCAACACTCGTTCTCCTGGGATGCCATGAACCACTTCTTCGTTCACTGAAACACACAAAGAGGCCGGGAAACCATGATACCCCTTAAAGGAAGGACGAGCCCGGCGCTTAGCCATTTCTTCCACCACAATAGCCTCAAACTCCCCTGTAGCCATCCCTGGTTTTACAGCCCGAACCAAAGCCGCCAAGGTGTCAGCTACAACTTTGCCCGCCTCACGCATCAAAGTAAGCTCTGAGGGCGACTTGATGATTATTCCACTATCCCTCACCTTTAACTGAGGCCCTTCCTTGAATTTTCCTAAAGTGGCCAATAAAGACCGGCCAACCACATCCACCTCTTGCTCCCCATCTATCTCTGCCAGCTTCCCTAACCGAGTATAGTACTCAATGAGGGGCATGGTCTCGGCAAAATATACCTCTAATCGCTTTTGGGCTGTCTCTCTAGAATCATCAGCCCGTTGATAAAGCTCGCCGCCGCACCTGTCACAGCGACCAGCCACCCAAGGCGGGGCTGAATTTAGGTTATAGGGAGCTTGGCAAACCCGACAAATCCAACGTCCTCCTAAACGGCGGAGCAGCTCTTCTTCCGAAACCTTAATATATAATACCAAATCAATGGCTAACCCTTTAGCCGCTAGCGCCTCATCCAGGGCCTGAGCCTGCCCCAAGGTTCGCGGAAAACCATCCAGAATATACCCAGCGCTCTTCTCGCTAGTAGCCCCTAGGCGCTCTAAAACGACTTGGATAGCCACCTCATCGGGTACAAGCACCCCCCTTTCCATGTAGTCCTTTACCATATTCCCCAAAGGGGTACCGCTATTTTGGGCCTGGCGGAAAATATCGCCCGAGGCTAGATGGGTTAACCCCAACTCCTGAGACAAAAAAACAGCTTGTGTTCCCTTACCGGCCCCAGGAGCCCCCAACAGGATTATATACAAACTGTCTCCTTCAACGAATGAAACCCTCGTAACGGCGCATGAGAAGCTGAGCTTCAAGTTGTCTCATAGTATCCAGAACGACTCCGACCACGATGAGAAGGCCGGTGCTGCTCAAGGTGATAGCCTGCACATTGGTCACCTTTTGCACAAAAAAGGGCATTACGGCCACCACTCCCAAGAATATAGCTCCACCCCAAGTTATCCGCATCAGCACCCGGTTTAAGTAATCCGCGGTAGGTCGTCCAGGACGTATTCCTGGCACGAAGCCTCCGTTCTTTTGAAGGTTTTCCGCTATATTCTGTTGCTGAAAGACTACCATTGTATAAAAGAAGGTGAAGGCCACCACCAAAATAAAAAAAACAGCCCAATAAAACAGCCCCGTGCTATCAAAGAGCCTACGCACAAAATCGGCGCTGCTGGCCACCCAGGAAGTCTGGGCCGTGGTAAAGTAACTGGCCATAGTCCCCGGGAAGATCATGAGGGACATGGCGAAAATGAGAGGAATCATACCGGCCGAGTTCACGCGTAAAGGGATGTGGCTGGCTCCAGACTGGCGGTACATCCTGCCCCCTCGAATCAAACTACGGGCGTACTGAACAGGAATACGCCGCTGTGCCTCCTGAAATACAACTATAGCGAACACGATAGCCAGACCTAAAATACCAAATAGGATGAGCCCCCCCAGATTGCCCCCACCTAAGAAACCCTGGCCGATCATGGAGGGGAAGGTAGCCACAATGCCTCCAAAGATTATCAACGACACGCCGTTACCGATCCCACGCTCGGTTATAAGCTCCCCTAGCCAAACCAAGAACACCGTTCCCGCCGTCATGGATAGGACCATGGCCACTGTGGGCATTAGGCGGGGGCCCGAGAGACCCACCCCCGTCAACACCCCCTGGCTCTGGAAAAGGATCAACTGCCCGTAACCTTGAAGGGCGGCCAGCGGTATAGTCATCCAATGGGTGTAACGATTGATCTGATTTCGGCCCGCCTCCCCTTCTTTGGATAGGGCCTCTAACCGGGGGACCACTGGCACCAGTAACTGCATTATGATGGAGGCAGTTATATAGGGGTAAACACCCATGGAGGCTATGCTCAGATTGGCCATAGCCCCTCCACTGAAGAGGTTTAACATTCCCAATAGTTGACTCTGGTCGAAGATGCGCCGAAGGGCCTCTGTGTCCACGCCGGGCACTGGGATCTGAGCCACAAAGCGAAAGATGACCAATATGGCAAAGGTAAACAGCAACTTACGCCTCAGGTCGGCCTGACCGAAGGCATCCACCATGGCCTGCAATAGTTGCGGTCTACTAGTTGTTTGCGCTTGTCGAATCAATCAACTCCACCCTTCCCCCCGCAGCTTCGATCTTCTTGCGGGCAGAGGCAGAGAATTTGTGAGCTATCACCACCAGCGGTTTACTCACGTTACCATCACCTAAGATTTTTATGGGCTGACGTGGCGATTTCACCAACCCTGCCGTTACCAATCCTTCTGGAGTCACCGGACGATCTTGCTCCCACAAAGCCAACTGCCCCAAGTTGACAATGACATACTCTCTGCGGAATGCGTTGGTGAAACCCCGTTTCTCTGGCAAACGTTGCACCAAGGGCAATTGTCCTCCCTCGAAATAGGGAGGAATCTTGCCACCGGAACGGGCCTTTTGGCCCTTATGGCCTTTCCCTGAGGTAGCCCCGTGACCACTCCCATAGCCTCTACCCAATCGCTTTGGCTTATGCCTAGCGCCGAAGGCGGGCCCTAAGTCATTCTGCCTAACCATTCTCCCTTATTCCACCTCATCCACTTTAAGTAAGTGTTTGACCTTATCTATCATCCCTCGGATGGAAGGAACATCGTTATGTTCCACCATCTGCTGCAAGCGGCGAAATCCCAAAGCCCGTATGGTGCGCTTTTGATCCGCACGATAGCCTATGGCGCTCTTTATCCAAGTGATCCTCAATAATTTTGCCACCTTTACCCGCCTTGTACCACCGCCACCTCAACCCTTCGGCGCCGTTCCACCTCGGGGTCTTTGAGTTGACGTAGGGCCAATAAGGTCGCTTTAACCACGTTTATAGGATTGGACGAACCCAAGGATTTACTTATAACATCTTTGACTCCAGCCATCTCCAATACGGCCCTCACCCCACCCCCAGCGATGAGCCCAGTGCCAGGAGCCGCCGGCTTCAGCAATACTTTAGCTGCCTCAAATTTAGTTAATATAGGATGGGGTATAGTGCTGCCCTGCATAGGCACTCGAAAAAGCTCTTTGCGGGCAGCGGCGTTGCCCTTGCGTATGGCCGCGGCAACCTCGTTAGCCTTCCCCAACCCCACTCCCACCCAGCCATTGCTATCGCCTACCACCACTAAAGCATTAAAACTAAAACGGCGTCCACCCTTCACCACCTTAGCCACCCGATTAATGGCAACCACCTTTTCAACTAGCGCAAGCTCTTTAGTGTCTACCCCTGGCTCCATAATCCTTCACTCTCTTAAAACTTAAGCCCAGCTTCGCGGACTGCCTCGGCTAATGCCTTCACTCGGCCATGGTACTTATAGCCGCCGCGGTCAAAGACTACCTCTGTGATTCCCTTCTCCAAGGCCCGACGAGCCACCAAAGCCCCTACCAATTTAGCCTGAGCCGCCTTGGCCTGTCCTACCAATTGGTCACGAAGTTCGCCATCCTGGGTTGAGGCAGCTCCCAGGGAGTGTCCTCTAGTATCATCGATAACCTGAGCATAGATATGTTTTAGACTGCGGAAAACGCTGAGACGAGGGCGCTGGTCGGTACCATAGATCTTGGTCCTGACGCGAGCGTGGCGCCTTTTTCTGCCCTGACGAGGATCCTTTTCTTTCATCGTTTTCCTGCCTTGCCCGCTTTGCGCCGAATCCGCTCCCCCCGATAGGCCACACCCTTGCCCTTATAAGGCTCTGGCGGCCGAATCGCCCGGATCTCAGCCGCCACCTGGCCTACCAACTGCTTATTGATACCCAGGACGCTGAGACGATTGATACTCTCCACTGCAAAGGCTATACCCTCTGGAGGACTTACCTCCACGGGGTGAGAGTAGCCAAGTTGTAAAACCAACTTCTCCCCCGCCTTTTGAACTCGGTAGCCAACGCCAGTGATCTCTAGATCCTTGCGAAAACCCTGGGAGACCCCCATCACCATATTGGCCAACAGGCTGCGAGCCAAACCATGGAGGGCCCGATGGCGCCGGTCATCGCCAGCACGGCTCACCCTCAACACGCCATCGTCTAATGAAACGGCCACTCCCTCAGGCAGAGATTGAGAAAGCACTCCATTGGGCCCCTTCACGGTGATTTGCGTGCCTTGTATAGCAACCTCTACCCCCGCTGGCAAAGATATGGGCATTCTCCCTACGCGAGACATGGAACCTCACCAAACATAACACAAAACCTCGCCACCTACCCCCAGGCGCCGCGCCTGACGACCGGTCATAACTCCCTGGGGCGTTGATATCACAGCGATGCCCAGGCCTCCATAGACCTGGGGAACTTCCTCCTTGCCAACGTAAACCCTTAGCCCCGGTTTGCTTACCCTTTTCAAGCCCGTGATTATGGGTTGTTTTTTATCACTGTATGCCAAATGAATCTTTATCACTCTATGGGGGGCGCCCCTGACTACCTCATAGTCCTTAATAAATCCCTCATCCTTCAAGATCTTGGCAATGGCCATTTTCCCCCGTGAGACAGGAATCAGAACGAAATCGTGTCTAGCCATGATCTCATTACGGATCCGGGTCAACATATCAGCTACGGGGTCGTTTACCATCTCACCACCCTACCAACTAGCCTTGCGCACCCCAGGTAGTTGACCAACCAGAGCAGCCTGGCGGAAACAGATACGACATAACCCAAACTGTCGTATATAGGCCCGAGGCCGCCCACAAAGAAAACAACGATTGCGACGTTGAACAGGATATTTGGGGGGTCGCTTAGATTTTACTATTTTCGATACTTTTGCCATTAGTCTCCTAACCTACGCGAATAAAGGGCATACCCAAAAGCTCCAACAATCGCCGTGCCTCCTCATCACTGGGGGCAGTAGTTACTATAGAGATTTGGAGACCTCGAATCCTATCGATCTTATCATAATCTATCTCAGGAAAAACTATTTGTTCTTTAATACCTATAGTATAATTGCCTCGTCCATCGAAGGCATCCCTGGGAACGCCCCGAAAATCCCGAACCCGGGGGAGAACGGCGTTAACAAACTTATCCAAGAACTCGTACATACGACTACCCCGCAGGGTTACCATAGCCCCAATGGCCATCCCCGCTCTCAATTTAAAACTGGCAATGGACCTCTTGGCTCGGGTGATAACCGGACGTTGGCCCGAAATCGTAGCCAAATCTTTGGCCGCCGCATCCAAGGCCTTAGGATTTTGAATAGCCTCTCCCAGGCCAATATTGATGACAACTTTCTTCAAGCGGGGCACTGCCATGACATTAGTATAGTCTAATTCCCGCATTAGAAGGGGTACCACCTCCCGATAACGCTCTTGCAATCGAGGCGCTGCCGTTGTCACTCAGTCCACCTCCGCCTCACAATGTCCACAGGCCCGCACCTTGGTTCCGTCATCGCGCAAATTAAATCCAACCCGAGTGGGTTTATGACATTGAGGGCAAACAAACATGACGTTGGACATATGAAGAGGCGCCTCCCGATCCACAATACCAGCTTGGCGAACCCCCCCTCGAGCCTTTGTATGGCGCTTAATAATGTTGACCCCCTCCACCACCAGACGCTTTTCTTCGGGAAAAACCTGGCGAACTTTCCCCGTTTTTCCCCGGTCCTTACCGGCAATAACCATGACTTGATCTTCCCTGCGTATCTTCATGTCACAAGACCTCGGGTGCCAAAGAGACGATCTTCATGAAGTTCTTCTCCCGCAATTCTCTAGCCACCGGCCCAAAGATTCGTGTCCCTTTAGGGTTATTTTTATCGGTGAGAATAACGGCTGCGTTCTCATCAAAACGAATGTAGGAGCCATCCGGGCGCGCGAAGGGTTTGGCCGTGCGCACGATGACCGCTTTCACCACCTCTCCCTTCTTTACCGAACCCCCTGGCGCCGCCTGCTTCACCGTAGCCGTAATGACATCTCCCACTCGCCCATAACGCCGCCCCGACCCCCCCAACACCATTATGCACATGATGCTTCGTGCCCCAGTATTATCGGCCACCTTCAACCGAGTATAGGGTTGGATCACGACGTAGTCTCCAATTCCTCCTCTGAAACAAGGGCCGCCGCCTTCTCTTTAGCCACAATTTCCACCACCCGCCAACGTTTCTCCTTAGATAAAGGACGGGTCTCTTTGATCCTCACCATATCCCCTTGACGGCAAGCATTGGCCTCATCGTGGGCCTTAAATTTGCTACGATGACGGACGATACGCTTGTATAAGGGGTGAGGTTGATGCCATTCCACCTCAACCACCACTGTCTTATCCATTTTTTCGCTAACCACTCTCCCGATGCGGGTCCTGCGTTTAGTCTCCATTGTCATCCACACATACCTAAGATACCGGGAACCTTTTTCAACTAATTTCCAACTCCCTCTCCCGCACTACAGTTTTCATGCGAGCGATCTTCTTTTTCACCGCTCGGATCTCTCGGTGGTTTGTTAACTGGCGAGTAGCCAAACGGAAACGGATATTAAAAAGCTCCTTGTAAGCCTCATCCAGCCGCCGCCGTAACTCCTCAGGACCCAAGGCCCTAATCTCATCCGGCCGCAACTTGGGCCTCCTTCCTACTCATAAACCGGGTAGGAATGGGCAGTTTATGGGCAGCGAGACGAAAGGCTTCTTTAGCCACCTCCTCCTCCACCCCCGCCAACTCAAAAAGAACTCGGCCCGGCTTCACGACAGCCACCCAATGATCGGGAGCTCCTTTGCCCCCACCCATCCTGGTCTCCGCTGGTTTGGCAGTAACAGGCTTCTCAGGGAAGATGCGAATCCAAACCTGCCCGCCTCGACGTATATGGTGGGTAATAGCACGACGGGCAGCCTCAATCTGGCGACTAGTAAGCCAGACCACACCCTCAGCTTGAAGTCCAAACTCCCCAAAAGCCATGGTGTTGCCCGCCTGGGCTCGACCTTTACGCCTGCCCCGATGCTGCTTCCGATACTTCACCCGCTTGGGCTGCAGCATTATCTTCCTCCTCGGGAGCCTTCGCCGATGAACTCCCCGTTGTCTCTGCTTCGGGAACCATCTGCCTCCGTCGCCGCCAGGTAGCCCTCTCTTGGGTCACCTCCACCTCCTTAACTTTGGGTTCAGGGAGAACTTCTCCCTTATAAATCCAAACCTTAACACCGATCCGGCCTAAGGTAGTGCGAGCCTCAGCTAAACCGTAGTCTATATCGGCTCGTAGGGTATGAAGAGGCACCCGTCCCTCCCGTTCCTTCTCCCGGCGCGACATCTCGCTTCCCCCCAACCTACCACTACAAACGATCTTTATCCCCAGGGCACCTCGTTGCATTGCCCGAGCCACCGCCAATTTCATGGCTCGCCGATGGGATACTCGACGCTCCAACTGTTCGGCCACGTTACGCGCCACCAACTGCGCGTCCAACTCAGGTTGACGGACCTCCTGAATGTTGAGGCGAATCTGCTTGCCGGTCACCTCCTCCAGACGGCGACGCAATTCCTCGACCCTTTGCCCCTCCCGTCCGATGACAATTCCAGGGCGCGACGTATAAATAGTTACTGTTAATTGATGAGAACGCTCAATCTCCACCCGAGAGATTCCCGCCTCTGGAAGGCGCGAATTAATAATTTGCCGTATGCGTAGATCCTCTTGCACCAGTTCTCGGTAGTTTCTGGTGGCAAACCACTTGGCATGCCAATCGCGAACCAAGCCCAGCCTTAACCCAATAGGATGAACCTTCTGTCCCATCACACGCCCTCGTCCACAACCACGGTAATATGACTAGAACGTTTTAGGATTGGGCTAGCCTGGCCACGAGCTCGGGCTCGGAAACGCTTTAAGGTAGGGGCCTCATCAACGTAGATTTGGGTGATTTTAAGGTCAGTGGAAGACATTTGGTAGTTGTTCTCGGCATTAGCCGCCGCCGATTTCACCACTCTAGCCACCACATTTGCCGATGGGGTGGGCAAAAACCTTAATATGGTCAGAGCCTCCTCCAC
>JACQTR010000063.1 GCA_016210705.1 Chloroflexota bacterium
ATAGTATTTGGTACCATCTGAAGAAATTGCCAACCCAATGCCAATCCGGTGATAATCGGCCATTAAGATATTGGTGTGGGTAGCGCTATTCATCAAATAATCTATTGCTACTGCAGGGGAGACATCGTCAGGATAATTATTGCTAGCTAGATCCTCGCCAGCATTGCGATAAGTAATACCCCGCGCTGCCATTAGGGAAAAGGCGGTCTGGCCATCGGGGGCAGTATGGTCAAAGTAGTTCAAGTTGACCATGCTTTGGCTACGCTCTCGGGCCACCGCCACCAAGTCGTCATCAATGGTCAATGGATTGATTCCAGCTTTTGTTCTTTCCAAGTTTAGCCGCTGCCACAGGTCCTGTTCTAAGGGTAATAAGCCAATTGCCATATCTGTAGCATCAGCCTGCGATGTTTCGAGCCCAGCAGAAAAGGACGGAGGAATGGATGCTACCGGAGGAGGTGGGGAAGCATCTTCAACCCCGGACGCGGGCACGGGCTCTAGGCTATTTGTAAATGGGGAATAAGACGTGTTGTCCGAATTCGGGGGTGTTGGCACAAGGCCAGTTTTGGTATCAAGGGAAGGGTCATCTAATTCAACTAGATCGGCTTCGGCCGCAGAAAGGAATGAATAGCTTACTGGAACCGAAGGGTGTGTCCCACCTCCTTCTCGGCCCAGCCACAATGCCAAATTAATGGCAATGGCAATAAGAAAGGGCATTAATAGCCAGGAATAAGCATGAGAATGCGATTTACCTCTGATTATTGTGGCCCCTTTCTATGTAATACCTCAAAGAGAGTTATTTTGGGTAATTATACCATCATATCAACTAGCCGTACCCTTTATCTCAAGTAATTTAAGGGGGCCTTTCCTAAGGGAAAGGCCCCCTTCTTGTTTCAGAGAGTTAACGTCGATTGGCGAATCTTCGCAGCAGAATGCCGCCGCCAAATAGACCCAGGCCACTCAATAGGGTCTGGAATAAGGGCAGCACGTCTCCGGCTTTGGGTAGCACCTGCACCCCCAGGACCTCAGCCACTGGGGTAGGCGTTACCTGCGCTCCTAAAACCTCAGCCACTGGAGTGGGAGTAGGCGTAGGAAGTACAGGGGTTGGCGTTGGTGTAGATGGCACCGGGGTTGGCGTAGGCCCAGGCGGTGTCGGAGTTGGGGTAGGTGATACCGGAGTAGGCGTGGGTGTAGGCGTAGGCGTGGGAGCAGGCGGTGTAGGCGTAGGCGTAGGTGTAGGTGTAGGCGTAGGCGTAGGTGTAGGTGTAGGCGTAGGCGTAGGCGTAGGTGTGGGTGTAGGTGTAGGCGTAACGCTTCCCACAACGAAACAAACTATATTGCTCTTTTGAGTTGATACTTCACCTGTTGGATCGCCAGAAAGCCTGGCTCTGTCACATACCACCGTACCGTTGGGTAAGTCTCCAGGGATTGTGTAGCTGTGTGTTGCTATCCCATCATTTGCTGGAGGTTTCTCCGAATATATGGCGTCGCTTTGGACTTCGCCTCCGATCCTAAGACAGTCTGCCAACCGATCCAGGCTCGACCAATCGCCGGTATTCCAGGTAATAGTGACGTTCACCTGGGTTCCAGGGGCAATAGTCGTGGGGTTTGCCTCAGTCCCGCCAGCGGGATTAGTCACTTTTGCCAGGGAACCCTCCGGAGTCCCGGGGAAGGCCCCTTGACAGGCATTGTCTTCCCCATCGGCATTTTGCTGAGCAAGCGCGAAGCGTGCCCCTGATTCGCTACCAGCGAATCCACTGTTGGCACTGGGGCTAAGGGCCCCAATGAGGGCGGCACCGATAGCTACGGCCATGACTACTGCCGCCGTGCCTAAAAGCCCGGTGCTCAGGGCGCGGATCACCCGTCGCACCGGTTTAGATAACGATTCCCTTTCCATTTTCTCTCCTCCTTTGCCCTAACCATTAGCCTGGTCAGGTTGATTCTAAATTTTCCCCCTGGGATTCATGCTATGGTCAGGACACAATAGTATATTTTCTTCTTTATCCAACGTCATTCTACAAAGCCATGGTAAATAACAGGTTATATGAAGGTATGAAAATGGTATGAATTCTGATACTTTTGGTACATCACCCATGTACTGAATTCCCCTTTTCTTGACCTCTTTAGTATAGCTTAGCCGCCTAGAATTGCTTCTTGGTTGTCCGAAGGTTGGATTTGGGTATGAGTTTCATTGTGGATGGGATAGGCTAAACCTCTCAAGGCGACCCTTTGGTATCAGCTAACTTGAGACCCTTTGCCTGGGGATATGATTCTATGGGGCCTTATGGGGCTTTGGCGGACAAAGCTAGAATTTCGGTGTAGATGATGCAGTTCTTGTGAGATGAAGCAATCGTCTTGGTTTAGGGGCTGATAGAGTAGGAGGTTTAGCGTGATGGTACAGCCCAACGCACAGCCCAACGGTCACAACAAAGCCCGGGTGCTAGTGGTGGAGGACGATGCCGATACTGGGCAGTTGGTGAGATTGCGTCTGGAGAAGGCGGGCTATCAGGTTTTTGGTGCTACCGATGGGTTGACTGGTTTAAGAGAGTTCTTCAAACAGCAGCCGGACCTGGTAATTCTGGATATTCTCATGCCCCAGATGGATGGCTGGGAGGTCTGTCGTCGCCTGCGACAGGTCTCGGATGTGCCGATCATAATTCTTACCGCCAGAGGGCAGGAGAGCGATGAGGTTAGGGGGCTGGCCTTGGGGGCCGATGATTACATAAGCAAACCCTTCGGCAATCAGGAGCTTATCGCTCGTGTACAGGCAGCCTTGCGTCGGGCGCAAATGCCAGCGGTCGGTAAAAACAACCAAATTTACAGCGATGGCATCATTACCATAGACTATGGCCGCCGCGAGGTATACGTTCACGGGGAGCCAGTAGAACTTACCCCTTTGGAATACCGTATGCTAACCAGCCTGATCGACTATCCTGAGCAAGTTCTTACCCATGAGCAATTGTTGGACAAAGTCTGGGGCATGGATAACAGTTCTTCGGAGAGCGTCAAAATATGCGTAAATCACCTACGCCGCAAGATCGAGACCGACCCGGCAAATCCAGAACTTATCGTTACCGTCAGGGGAGTTGGTTACCGCTATCGAAGGCCAACATCGTTGGCTCCGACGAAAAATGTTAGAGCTCCTCGGCTTTCGTTGTATCCCCGCTAGGGTCGGAGAGGTCTTTGAATAGTGTAGATGCTGGATGAGCGCCAAAATGGGCATTCTTAATCGAAAAAACCACAATAATGATAATTCCCACGGAACTTGGTGGCAGTTGCCAAGCTCTCGCGAAGGTGTAGTTGAAGAAGTAGAAGATGAAGACGGGCAACATCTCGAGGAGGTGTCGGGCGAGTCGGGGAAAAAAGAGGTAGAACAGCAAACGGAGGATAAAGAAATGCAGATCCTGGATGAGACATCGGTGGAATCACAAGAGGTAGACAACCAAGCAGAGAGTGCAGAGAGTCATGAAGGGCAACACCTAGATGAGACATTGGTAGATTCGGAAATCTATGAGCTAGACCAGCAAGCAGAGGGCAATGAAGGGCAACGTCTGGGCAAGATATTGATAGAAGCGGGCCTTATATACCCTGAGGAATTGGAAATAGCCCTGGACATCAGCCGGCAGGAAAAAAAGAGGCTAGGGGAGGTGTTGGTGGAGCGCAAGTTAGTTACCCCGTTTAATATTGCTAGAGCGTTACATGTCCAAAAGACGAGGGTATCGCGATCGGACAATATAATAAGCGAAATGCCCGCTAGCCCCATTCCAAAACACGATTTAATGCCAGGTGTGGCGCCAGAGGGTACATCTGCTGATGGAAAATGGGGGTATACCCTCGCTTTCAAGGTGGCAGGAGAGAACGCTCCCAAAGCTGAGGTCATCGCTTTTCTGTCAGTAAATCCAGCCTTGACGCTTTTAGAGATCAATAACACCGTCTCGCCGGAGCCCGTCACCGATGGCGCAACCTCTAGCGTGGTTTATGCCATGACTGTGCGCAACGTGGGTGAGACTACCGCATTCAACGTGATCCTTACTGGGGATGGTTTTCCTGATTGGTTTGAAATCAGTGAAGTTGAAGTAGATGGTGAGCCGATCCCATACAATCTAAAGGATGGCAAGGGCTTACCTTTGGGGGATATATCGGTGGGGGCTAACAAAATAGTCACCGTCTCTGGCACCGTTTTCCCTCACCTTGGCGGCTATGGTAGTCGTCTCGATTCCCAAGAAGCTGCTTCAGCTAGCTAGTTTTAAGCTATCCTTTTGGGGTTATATTTTCCCCAGCTTAAGTGCTGATCCAGCGTAAACTGCGGAATAATAGGGTTCGAGGGGGTAATAGATGAGTGCTTTAGACCGTGATGGCCGGGATAACAAATCGCTAGGAGTTTGGTGGCAGCTATACAACCCTCCAGAGGGCAAGGAGATAGAGCAGCGAAAACCGAGCAAAGAGGGAGAACGCCTGGGTGAGATATTGGTGGGGGCTGGCCTCATAGACCAGGAGGAGCTAAAAACGGCTCTGGTCATAGGCCGGCAGCAGGGTAAGCGATTAGGCGAGGTATTAGTGGAACAGAAATTGGTGACCCCCTTTAACATCGCCAAGGCGCTACAAATACAAAAGGAGCGGTGGCGCCAGTCAGGCAATATGAAAAAAGAGATGGTGGTGACTCAACCATCCTTAATAGACGAACTATCTTCGGAAGGGACGCCCCCTGTTGGTGGTTGGGGTTATCTGAGCGCCTTTAAAGTGGTGGGCGAGAATACTCCAGAAGCTACGGTTGATGCCGTCTTATCAGTAAAGCCGGCCCAGGCCCTTCTAAACATAAAAAACACAATATCGCCCGAGGTTATCACCGATGGCGTAACTACCCCTGTCACCTACCGGTTTGTTGTGAGAAACGTGGGTGCGGCCGCCGCTTTAGACGTGGTCCTAGTCGGCGATGGCCTTCCCCATTGGTTTGAGATGGCTGAGATCAAGGTGGATGATGAACCGCTAAACCAATTCCCTAAAGAGGGCGAAGGATTACCTTTGGGGGATATTCCAGTGGGTGGCTCCAAAATAGTAACCATCTCTGGCACGGCCTTTCCTCACGGTGAGAAATCTAATGCTTTGGTTACCGGTGAGATAGCTCTCAGTAAGTAGTTCTCCTCTAACCTGTTCAAAACTTGTAGAAAGATTAGTTTTACCTCCGACAAAGGCAAACCGTTTGAAGGGCGGGAGACGCAATTTCGGGTTTAAGGTAAAGCCAGAACTGCCAAGCTACCGAAGAAGGGAGACGGTTCTAGAGTGACTAAAGATAAGATACTAGTAGTGGACGATGACCCTGGGCTTCGCCAATTGCTGGGGGAGCGGTTGGAGGAGGTAGGCTATCAAGTCATCAAAGCTGAAGATGGGCTGGCTGGGGTAAAAGAATTTTTTATCCAGCGGCCAGACCTGGTGCTTTTGGATCTGGTCATGCCAAGCCTGGATGGTTTGGAGGTCTGCCGTCGCCTGCGAGATATCTCCGAAGTGCCCATCATCATCCTCAGCGTGAAGGGGCACGAGTTAGATAAGGTTAGAGGGTTAAGCGCAGGGGCGGACGACTATTTGAGCAAACCCTTTAGCATTCCGGAACTCCTCGCTCGGGTACAGGCGGCTCTGCGCAGGGCGCGGATGCCGGCCACCCTTGAGAAGGAGAACGAATATTCTGACGGCACCGTTGCTATAGATTTTCGTAGACACACTGTTTACGTGCGAGGGCATGAAGTCAAGATTTCTCCTCTAGAGTACAGGATGCTCGCCCTACTGGTTATGCATGCTGGACAGGTTTTGACCCATGAGGAAATTCTGGATCAGGTTTGGGGACGGGATTACTATTCTCCGGAGAACGTAAAGCTGTATATAAGCTATCTACGCCACAAAATTGAGGCCGATGTGAACAACCCCGAATTGATTCTGACGGTTAGAAGGGTGGGCTACAGTTATCATAAACCTGTTGGCGGTGCGACCCCGATGAGAGCACCGAGCATTTATTAATGGGCGTTGTTGGCCGCCTCGGTAGGTGGGGCAGCCGTGGACGATGGAAGGGGTAGCCGTTCTCCGTGTTCTGTGGCGTAGAGCATTGTAGGCAAGGTGAAGGTGAAGGTGCTCCCTTTGCCAACCTTACTTTCAAACCAAATCTTGCCTCCGTGCATTTCCACAATAGATTTGGCGATAGCCAGACCCAATCCGGTACCTTGGGGATGGCGAGTTGTATCTCTAACTCGGAAGAATTTGGCAAAGATTTTGCTCTGTTCTGAGAAGGGGATGCCGATGCCAGTGTCCGAGATACTGAACTGAGCCATTTTATCCCTCTCCGCGACTGAGATAGTGATCTTTCCCTTTTCGGGCGTATATTTGCAAGCGTTGCTCAAAAGATTGGTCAAAACCTGTACCACTCGCAGGCGATCCCCTATGAAACGCAATGGCTCCCGAGGTAGTTCGATCTTTAATTCCTGATGCTTTTCTTGCATCTGGTTTCCGAGGGAAGTTTTTACCTCGTCAATGACCTCTTGGGCTGTTAAGACGGTCTTGTCGAGCCGAGCAATCCCCGATTCAAGATGGGATATATCGAGAACGTTGTTAATGAGGGCCACCAGACGGTCGGTGTTAGACTGAACTACCTCTAGGTACTCCTCCTGATCATGACTCAACTCCCCAGCTTCTCCGTCTAAAATTAGGTCCACATAGCCTTTGATGGAAGTTAAGGGCGTTCGCAATTCGTGAGAGACTGTGGATACGAATTCGGTTCTCACTTGATCCAGTTTAGCCAGCGCGGTAATATCGTGCACGGCGCTGAGAGTTCCTAATATCTCGCCATTCTCTTCTTTTATAGGTTTAAACTGGATATTTAGTACCCGTTGGCCCACTTCACGGACGAATAAGCCTTTTCCAACATCGGACAAGTCACCGCCGAAGAGGAGCAGGTTTCCTTTTTGGGAGGGCAAATAGTCGCTTAATGGCTTGCCTAGGGCTTCGCTGCCCTTGGCCCCTAACAGCTCCTCTCCCATAGGATTGAGCCACTCGATGCAGTTTTCAGAGTTTACAACAATCACTCCCTCGGGGATGTGAGTGAGTATTGCGTTTCTGAGGGCCTCCCGCCTCTTCATCTCCTCTTCGGCTTGTCTCCGAAAGCGAATCTCTTTCGCTGTTCCCCAACCGACTAATACAAAACCGAGGAGGCTTCCCAGCCCAGACTTGAAGAAAATATGCCAAGAGCCATCAGCGCCTACTATGGCTACTTTCCTCAAGTCGGCGATACCTTCGGTAATCTCGAGGCTAATGCCCAAAAAAAGGAGATATAGCCCCAATAGAATAATAAAGGAACGCTTAGCTTGAAACTGGCGCTTGAGACCCTGAAGGGTAAAATAGGTTATAGGTACAAGGAGAACAAAGACTTGGAAGAGACCTAAGAATAATCCCTTTTCCCAAAACTCCTGCAAGTTCACCTCCTGCCACTAGCAAGAGAACTTTTGATAAAGACACAGCTATCCAATTTACCACACAAAATTTAGGATGTCAAATTTTTTGTTTTGTACCCAAAGGTCATTTTGGCACTATCCTATGTATAATAGCGAGAAAGGGTAGGAACAAGGTTGCCGCCAGGTAAGAATCAGGTAAGAATTTGGGGATTATTTCCCGGCTATGGCCTAAAAACTAAAAGTGAGGAATGGCTACCGCCACAATTATAAAAGCGGCAGCCAGAGCAGCAATGTAGGGCAAGAAGGAACGCAAGGTAATAGGGCCAGGGAAATCTTCCACCATCACCCGTTCTTTTCTGGTGGTCATATCCGACGAGCGAGATTGGTAAAAAAGGGCTCGGCGTAGAGTGGCCCCATCAATAAATCCCATGTCTATTAGCACCTCGCCTAATCTTTTTTCCTCCTCCAGGCTCCGTTCCAAAGCTGCCTCTAAGTTTTGGGCGGTTATGAGTTTAGATTCTACCAGTATCTCCCCCAACCTTTTAGGGTGATCTTGTGCGTTTAGTTGACATAATGGACATTGCTTACCCTTAGGGTACCTTACGCCACAGTCAGGACATATTTGGCTGCGCCATTTTTCCCAGGTCAATCCAGAGGTTCTAAAAATGGCCATTAGGCCCATGGCTAGACCTAGTGAGATGACCAGGTACCAAGGCGTATGCTCAGGTAAGCGATCTGCGAACGTGGCTTTCTCCTTTACAGGGGTCTCGATCACTGAGGTTGGAACAGCTTGCGCCGTAGGAGGTAAATTGGCCGTGAAGGTAGCCAGGGCTGTTTCTTCCCGCAGCCCATTGTTCACCCTAATCTCTAGGCGGCGATCTTTAACCACTGTTGGTGCTGGAGAGGTGTGGGTGATGACGTACTGGTTACGGAGCTGGTCAGCTACTACTTTGTAGGCTGTCACCAGTTCGGCCGAAGAGGGCGTAAATAGGCTTGTGCCCCCCGTCATCTGAGCGATACCGCTCAAAACATTGCGATCGATATCGACCCCTAGACCTATAGTGAACACTATGACCCTACTTTGGGTGGCCAGATTCAGCCCATCGGCCATCTTTCTCTGGCTTTTGGTATCTACGCCGTCGGTTAGAAGGATCACAATCTTGCGGCTCTCTGCTCTGTTGGTCAGCGTCTGGACAGACTCATAGAG
>JACQTR010000066.1 GCA_016210705.1 Chloroflexota bacterium
ATGGTGCGGATGGTGATGGCCGTATCCAGGTTGCCGGAGAAGGAGAAATAGCCCACCGCTCCAGCGTAGGGGCCGCGCTTATCGGTCTCCAGCTCGGCAATGATCTCCATGGCCCGAATCTTGGGGGCTCCCGATACAGTGCCCGCCGGGAAGCAAGCGCGCAGGGCCTCGATGGGAGCGACCTCTGGGCGAAGCCGACCCTCCACATGGGAGACCAAGTGCATGACGTGGGAATAACGTTCCACGTCCATAAGCTGGGTGACCTGAACCGTGCCCGGCTGGCTCACCCGACCGATGTCGTTGCGCCCCAAATCCACCAGCATGATATGCTCGGCGCATTCCTTTTCATCCCGCCGTAGCTCCTCTTCCATAGCCATGTCCTCGGCCTGGTCTCGGCCACGGGGTCGAGTGCCCGCAATGGGATGGGTGGCTACCACGCCGTCCTCCACCCGAACCAGAAGCTCCGGCGAGGTACCCACAATGTAGCACTCGTCCAGATGAAGGTAATACATATAGGGCGAGGGATTCATAGTGCGCAGGGTTCGGTAGATGGTAAAGGGATGGGCCTGCGTCGGGCGAGCCAGGCGCTGGGAAAGAACTACCTGAATGATGTCCCCAGCATAAATATATTCCTTGGCCCTAAGGACGCCGGCCTCGAACTGGGCCAGAGTAAGGTTGGAGGTAACAGGGGCTTTACCATCCTGACCTAATAATTCTGGTGAAGGGGGCATAGGTTGGGCCAGACGCTGCGCCATGCCATCGATCCTGTCCACCGCCTGACGATAGCCTTTCTCCACGCCATCATCCAGATGAGCATGGCTCACGATCTTTATCTTGTGCTGAAGATGATCGAAGATGAGGAGGGTATCGGTAAAAAGAAAAACCGCCTCTGGCAACCCCAGAGGATCGGCCGCCGACGAGGGCAATTTCTCGAAATAGCCCACCGTCTCATAGCTCATATAGCCCACGGCGCCGCCATGAAACGGAGGCAAGCCAGGAACCCTAACCAGTTTGTGCTTCTTCAACTCCTCCTCGATCAAAGTTAGGGGATCAACGTAGGGACTTTTGTTGGGAACACCAGTCTTGATGATGAGATAAGGTTCGGTGCCAATGAAGCTGTAGCGGGCCAAACGCTCTCCCCCCTCTACGCTTTCCAAGAGGAAGGAGCCGCTGCCCCGGGCGATCTTTAGATAGGCGGAGACGGGGGTCTCGGAACCGATCCCCATCTCCCGGTAAACAGGCACCAGGTTGCCCTCGTGGGCCAGCTTTTTCACTTCATCCAGGCTCGGATGGTAGCTCATGTGCACACTCTCTTCATCTTTGGAACGCCGCGTTCCTTGAGCTTGTCGAAAAGAACGACCTCCTAATCAAGATATTTCAAATGCATGGCGGAGCGAACCTCGGCCATGGTAGTTTCGGCCACCTTTTTACCCCGCTGCGTGCCCTCCATCAAGGCCTCCTTAACCTCATCAAGCCTCTGGGCATAATAAGCCCGCCGCTCTCGAATAGGATCTAGAAATTGGTTAATAGCCTGGGCCAGGCGCTTTTTCACCTCCACATCGCCTACCTTCCCCTTCCGATAGCGGTCTTTGAGCTCCTCTACCTCATCTTTATTGCTGTTGAAGGCGTCATGGTACATAAAAACGGGGTTCCCCTCCACATGCCCGGGGTCGGTGGCGTGGATGCGAGTGGGGTCGGTATACATAGTCATCACCTTACTCCGTACCATCTCGGCATCATCCCCCAGCAATATGACGTTGCCCAGACTCTTACTCATCTTGGCCTGGCCGTCGGTTCCCACCAGGCGGGGCACTCGGCCCACCAAAGCCTCGGGTATTGGGAAGACCTCGCCGTAGCTGCGGTTGAAGCGCCGGGCCACCTCCCGGGTCATTTCTATGTGGGGCAACTGATCCTCGCCCACGGGCACTAAGTGGGCCTTGGGCAGGAGGATATCCGCCACTTGGCTGACGGGATAGGTGAAAAAGCCTACCGACAAATCTTTTTGCTCAAGTTGCTCCATCTCCGCCTTGAGGGTGGGGTTACGTTGCAGCCGAGCCAAGGGGGTGATCATGCTCAGGAGCATGGTCAATTCGGCGTGCTCCGGCACGTAGCTCTGAATGACAAAGGTACTCACCTCAGGATCGAGGCCCACCGCCAGCCAGTCCAAAGCCACCTCCACCACCG
>JACQTR010000069.1 GCA_016210705.1 Chloroflexota bacterium
AAGTTCAATCGGACACTATGGGTCTGCGCGGTGTCGGGTGGACCATATAAGTACACAGCCAAAAGCCTGCACGACGCCCATCTCGACCTACACATTACGGGCGAGGTGTTCGATGCGGTGTCTGCTGAGCTTGCCAGTACGCTCGACTACTTCAATGTGCCGGAGCGCGAAAAGCAAGAAGTCTTGGCCGCATTCAACGCACAAAAGCCCGATGTGACTGCTGGTTCCGTAACGACGGCGGGGCACTGACTTCGTTGACAGATGAAGATTCGGAAAACCATCGAACTCGACCCGCGCGACGCCCGGGCCTACTATAACCGAGGCACAGCCTACCTGGATAAAGAGGACTCTGACCGAGCTATTCAAGACTTAACCAAAGCCATAGAGCTCAACCCCAGATTTACCCAGGCCTACGTCAACCGCTCGGCTGCCTACCTCGATAAGCGGGGACATTGAGCGAGCCAAAGCGGACGCCAGCCAGGCCATATCGCTTTCCCCAAAGATGGCCCATGCCTACGCCAACCGGGGCATGGCCGCCCACAAGGGGGGCGACTATTGCCGACTTGACGACGGCGATCAATCTGGATCCCGGCTTGGCCGCCGAATACGGAGACAAGCTTGCCCAGGACCACGAATCGCTAAGCACCAAGCACAGACTGAAAGGAGATAACGAATCGGTCGTCCAACACCTTGAGGAGGCCATGCGCTGGGCAAGATACCCGGCGCTAATACGGGCCATAGTGCAGCTAATTTAGAGCCTTCGGTAGGCGAGAGACGGATGAGGGTCGTTCTCCAGAACGGTTTTGAGCCAAAGGTAACGAAGTGCTTGTCTCGTCCCAATGGCATATGCCTCTGCGAAAGTCGGCTAGGCCGTTGACACCACAAAACAGCCCGGATTAACATCTACCTCGATTTGGAATGAGGCAGAATGGATCAGAATATGTCATTCCGAAGCTCTCCTTTTTGGGAGCCGCAGGACAGGCTTTCCATACTTCAGCTTGTGAGGTCGGGAACCCTAGACCTGCCGCTAGCCAGTCTCCTGTGGCTCATGATGGATCGCAGGCCATCGGTAATGGTGGTCTCGAAACCCAGGCTGGCAGGAAAGACAACCCTTCTTAACGCTCTTCTCGACTTTCTACGGCCCGAGGTGAGGCAGGTCTACCTGAGGGGGCGGGCCGAGGACTTCTCTTTTGTCGGGCGGGCCGATCCTTCCAGTGTCTATCTGGTCGCCGCTGAGATCAGCGACCACCTGCGGGGGAGAGGAGGCACGTAGAGCCTTCGAACTGCTTTCTCAGGGCCACTCCTTCGGAGCCACCATGCACGCAGGTAGTGCCCGTGAGGCGATGGAGATCTTGCGCTATCGGGTAAGGGTGCCTCTAGCGCATATTGCAGCCCTCAGCCTGGTAGTAACCATCGGAACTGCGTTCCCCGGGGGCCGTTCTGCCCAGTTAGCCAGGCGCGTAGAAGAGGTGGGGCTTGTGGAGATGGGCACGGACGACATCTCTATAAAGACTGTGGCCTCATGGAATGCTAGGGACGATACCTACACTCTCCTGGAAATAGACGAGCTCGCGGCGGCGCTGGAGGGCAAACTCGGGGTGCGCCGCCAGGATGTGGGGGCCCAAATAGATATGCGGCAGCGCGTTCTAGCCAGCCTCGAAGCGGCCGGGCAAGTATCCAGGGACGAGGTGCGATAGGCTATCCTGGAGATCTACGAGTCAGCGGCAACGTAAAACTCTGGCATCCGGTCTGGGCAAGAGGCTGAGCCGCTGGAGTCAGGACCGCGGACACCCCTAACTGAGTTGACACGATGAGGACATGGTGACTTGGCGTTGCGCCGATAGGTTAGCGTGGCAGCGTCCCAGATACGGATGGGGTACCGACGTCCAAACTTAAGAGCGTTGTCCTGACGGATGCGGTACCCGGGACAAACCTTTGGCACGTGCGCTACGAGCAGTGCGCTGTCAGATTTATCGGACACCAATGAGTTCAACCTCGAAGGTCAGTTCCGCGTTTGGCGGAATGATGGGTGGGCGGCCTTGCGGACCATAGGCGAGGTTCGAGGGAATAATAAGCTTGCGCCTCCCCCCAACTTTCATGGTGGCGATACCCTCTTCCCAACCCTTGATGACCTGGCCGACGCCAAACGTGTACTCAATGGGCTGACCGCGATCCGCGGAGCTGTCAAACTTTGTGCCGTCGGCCAGCCAGCCGGTGTAGTGCACTGAGACCGTCTGACCCGGCTGCGGCGTGGCTCCACTACCCACCTTGAGTTCGATGATCTGCAAGCCGCTAGCTGTCACTGTAACCTCCATCTTGGCAGTATTCCCGTAGACTTTGCCGTTACCCCCATCGCCGCAGGCAGCTAGCATCAGCCCCAGGATAGCGGCAAGGGCGCAAGCTATAAGCGTCCTTCGCATCAGAAACTTCCTTCTTGCTTGTTTAATTGAGTTTCAGGTGTTGCTTGACATCATACCACTATTTGCGTGCGACATAAAACGATAGTGGGAGAACAGGCGCTGTGTTATAATAGCCGAGATGTCAGATGATGTGCCGGAGACGGCCATACCGTGGGCGATGCTGTAGGATCTGTACATGCCGCGCTCGCCAAGGGAGTCTGCCCTGCGTGTGGGAAGGAACTACAGGTCATCGACACCTGGGAACGGGCATGCCCCAATGCCGGCTGCGGTTATACCTTTAACTACTACCAGCGGCCGTGGATCACGGCTCCTTTGCCACCAGAGGAGCCAAGGCAGTGAAACCAGAAGGCGTCGTTGACACGCCGCCGGGCTCCTGGAGGAGGTGGTTGGATCTGCCGCCGTCAAAAGAAACGCAGGGGGCGCTCCTAGGAGAGCTATGCGTCCTATTGACACCGCTGATCGCCACGAACCACCTCCCAGCCGACTTTACTCTGAGGCCCGGCCTGCGCCTTCGTAGAAGATTCGGCACGTGCCGCTGGAGCACGCACGGTGTCACGTCGATATCAGTCCGATGCACGGCAGTGAGCCAGCCGCCTCAATGGAGGACGCCCGGGGCAATTCTGGTCACCCTGCTCCACGAACTGAGCCACCTAAAGTACAGAACTCACGGAATCAGTTTTTGGCAACTGGTGAGGCGGCTTGTGGATCAATGTCACGCTGCGGGGATATACGATCCAGAAGAGAGCTCTGACGAAGAGGCGGCCGCAGGAGATGAGAAGTTGGTAGGTTCAGCAGCCGACGGGGTGGCCGTGGCGGCTCGGCGGAGGCGACGCTCTGTATGGTGGGCCAATCGACGTGGCTTGGCAGGGTGGAAGGTAGGCGATCCTGCTATCGTTCCAGAGCTTGGGCGTAGGCCTGCGCTACGCGTGGAGATCGTGGCGCTGCGCCGTACCCGAGTGGAAGCCATCGATGCGGTGGGCCGTCACTACTTGGTGCCAGGTAGCCTATTGCAGGTTGATACCCAACGTGCGTATTGCCGGATATAACAATATTTCAGGAGCCCATCGAGGCCAGATGCAGCAACTACGCTGAGGTCGTCGCTGAGGTTGAGCGGGTAGTAAAGCACGAGATAGCCAACCACTTTGGCATAAGTGATGCCAGGCTACGGCAAATGCAAAAAGGTGAGGGCTGAACGGCTCTGGCTTCTCTCTCAGAGTGGGGAATTCAAGGATCCACTGTTGGTGGGTAATCCCCACGTGAGATATAAGCACCTGGCCAATTACCAAACTGAAACTTGGTCGGGTCATCGACTCAGTTCCCTGGCGCATACAAAGTGACACCATAACCGGCCGTCTTTCGCTCACCCTTCTCCGTCTGTGATACAGCGCTCACGCGTATATGTTTCACATTTGAGATCGGAAAGCGCAATCCGGGTTCATACGAGGCTTGGCAACTTGCCATTGACAACTGCTGAGGTCGGGAGTAACGTTTGCGTAAGCCATTAGAAACGGCGATTTGAAGAAAGGTGGCCATATTGAAGGTGAGGAAGAGAATCGGAATTCTAACTGGCGGCGGAGACTGCCCGGGGTTAAATGC
>JACQTR010000065.1 GCA_016210705.1 Chloroflexota bacterium
ACCTAATACCATACCCACTTGAGCCGATATACCGTGAACATAGAGGTTATCGAAAAGGTTGTGAACACTGATTGCAACCAAAGCTCCCAAGACCCCTAGGATAATGGCGTAGTCGGTGATGCTAGAAGCTTGTTGTTGAATCCTGGCTTTTGCTTGGCGTAAGCTTCGTCCCACATAGGAGAAGGTCGTTAACAAAAATCCCAGATAGGCAGCTAAGCCCACCACCCCTACTTCAGCAAGGAGGTTTAGATAATAATTGTGGGCGTGAATAGCGGGTATATCCCAATCTGGCAAGGCATACTGGGGATAGAAATAACCAAAATTGCCAATGCCCACTCCCAGAAGCGGGTGGTCGCGGAACATCTCCGCCGCTGCTTGCCAATAGGCCATGCGTTCCACAATAGCCCAATTTTGGGACGTAGCAAATACCCCTCGTACATCGAACCACCCAAAGTAATCCTTTAGCAGGGATAGTCGAGCGATTACAGGGACAGGCAAAGCCTCGTCTAGGCCCACAGCCAAGAGCAATGTAACCACTAGCCCTCCAAAAAGCAATCCAAGCAGCAATTGGCGGTTATGTATAAGTAGTATGATGATGAAAGCTAGGCTGATAGCTAGCCATGCTCCTCGAGAAAGAGAGAGGAGCACGGCCAAAAGAAGGACGGCTAAGGAGAAAGCCATAATTATAATAATTGAGCGGCTTCTCCTCTTGCTTAAAGTAGCAACAAGAATTCCCCCACCCAAGGCCAAAGACAATCCCAGATAGCCGGCATAGGGATTGGGTTGGCCGAAGGTGCCATGGGCTCGCATAAAGCGCCCTCCCAAAATAAAGCTGGGAGGGCCCACCCCTCGTATAAATTGGTAACCTCCTACTAAGGCCTCCACCACCCCTGCTACCATCATGAGAGCGATAATAGTATAGAACTGTCGCCGCTCCTTTACGGTGCTGGCTACCAACAAGTAAACCACCATCAGCTCCAGCCACTTAGCCGTCTCTTTAAGGCTCAACCGCAAGGAAGGGGCCAGGGATGTGGATAGAAGGAACACCCCCAAAACCACGACCATAGGTGGAAACAGGGGGGTGAACTTAAGTCTGATTTCCCGATCGGTCAATCGGGCGACTAGCCAGGTCAGCGTTAAAAGAGCCACCACCGCCTCGGTTAAGGTTATGGTCAAGGGCCCTATGGTCAATTCCTGTAAGGGCCTTAAGGGGATGACCAGGATCAGAAGATAAAGAGCATACTCCCAACGAATCAGAGAGAGAACTAGAGTCGTAGCTCCTATAGCTCCCGCGGTGGCCCAGGTCAAGGGAAGCCAGGCTATAAAGACACCCATTAAAAGGATAGATATCCCGGCTACGCCTTTGCTTATAGTAGGTATGGTCCACCTGGCGGCTAATTCCCCGGCCGTGGTCCCAAGCCTCATAGGCCTTCCTTTTCTTGGGCCAAGACATTGAACCAGACGATGGTTTGGCGAAGTCCATCTTCCAGAGCTACCCGAGGCTGCCAGCCAAGAAGGCACTGGGCTTTGGTTATATCGGGACGGCGCCGAGTAATTTCCTCCTGTCGCGCCATAGTGTAGATTATAGGTGAGGTGGTGCCCGTAAGACTTTTTATCAAATTGGCCACCTCTAGCACTGAGCGCTCCTCGGGGTTCCCAAGATTGATGATTTCTCCACGGGCTTCCTCCACTGTCATGGCCCTAATCAGCCCTTTCACCAAGTCAGAGACGTAGCAAAAACTTCGCGTTTGGAGACCATCGCCATAAACAGTAATGGGCTCACCTTTTAGAGCCTGAGTGATGAAATTAGGGATTACTCTACCATCTTGGGGCTGAGAGTGAGGGCCATAGGTATTAAAGATTCTAACTATCCGTATATCTAGCCCGTATTGGCGGTCATAGGTCATGGTTAAGGCCTCGGCAAAGCGCTTGCCTTCATCGTAACAGGATCGAGGTCCTACACTGTTGACATTTCCCCAGTAGCTCTCTCGCTGGGGGTGCTCTAAGGGGTCGCCGTAAACCTCCGA
>JACQTR010000067.1 GCA_016210705.1 Chloroflexota bacterium
GGCTTCCCCGTCATCGCCGATACCGTTATTCCCAATATCATGCCTACGGGGGTAACTCGCTACGAGCATGTAGTCAGTGTGCCTTTCGATGATATTCCAGGCAAGGACGATCTGGAGCGGGCGGAGAAGTTGGTTCAGCGTTGTATCGAGGTGCGGGGAGTTAAGGTCAGAGTAACCAAGATTCCGATACCCGTGGCCTATGGTCCGGCCTTTGAGGGGGAGGTGGTTCGTCGAGCTGACCTCGCTATGGAGTTCGGAGGCAAGGGAGGGATATGCTTCGAGCTATTAAGGATGGAGGATATGGATAAGGTGGAGGATGGTAAGATCAGTGTGGTGGGCTCTGATGTAGATGACTTCCCAGCCGGAACCAACGTCCCCTTGGGGATTATGGTCAAAGTGGCGGGGCGCAAAATGCAACAAGATTTCGAACCTGTTTTGGAACGCCAGATTCACCACCTGGTCAATGGCGCTGAGGGTATCCAGCATATAGGCCAACGGGACATAACCTGGATCCGCTTTAGCAAGAGTGCCGTGGGAAAGGGCTTTAAAATTAGCCATATAGGGGACATACTTCACGCTAGATTACACGAAGACTTTGGAGCCATTGTGGATAAAGTAGAAGTGACCCTTTACACTGAGTCCGATAAAGTGAAGGAGCTGATCGAAGAGGCACGGAATATCTATCACGAACGGAATGCGCGGATGGCCAGCCTCACTGATGACGCGGTAGATACTTTTTATACTTGTACCTTGTGCCAATCTTTTGCTCCCACCCATATCTGCATCATCAATCCGGAGCGGGTGGGCCTATGTGGTGCCTACAACTGGCTGGATTGCAAGGCCTCTTACGAAATCAACCCTCGTGGGCCCAACCAGCCCGTCCCCAAAGGCGCCCTCATCGATGCCAGCAAAGGGGAGTGGGAGAACGTTAATAAGACAGTATATCAGGGCTCCCAAATGTCAGTGCCACGTTTCACCCTTTATTCTCTCATGGACGCCCCCATGACCACTTGCGGTTGTTGCGAATGTGTGATGGCCGTCATCCCCGAGGCCAATGGGGTGATGATTGTCTCACGAGATTATTACGGCATGACTCCCTGTGGCATGGCCTTTACCACCCTAATGGGCACTGTGGGCGGTGGCCTTCAAACCCCAGGCATGATGGGCCACGGCAAATACTATCTACTTAGCGACAAGTTTATCTACAAAGAGGGCGGCCTCAAGCGGGTGGTATGGATGTCCAGCAATCTAAAAGAGGAATTGGGAGAGGACCTGCAAAAGATAGCGGAGGAGTTGGGGGAGCCTGACCTTTTGGATAAGATCGCAGATGAGCGGGTGGCCACCACCGTAGAAGAGCTCCTACCTTTCCTTGAGGAGAAGGGCCATCCGGCTCTAACTATGGAACCCTTGATTTAACTGACCCCATAGGTCTATGTCCTAGGAGAAAGGAGACGTTATGCCCCAAGTGGAGGTGCCTCAGGAGAAGTGGACAGGGAAGGTACGCGAGGTAACTTTGGGTGGCAACGGACGTAAAAGTGTGGTAGTGGGTGGAGAGACAACCCTTCCCTTCCTTCGTTTTGAGGGCTCCATCCCTCACCGTCCCCTGATAGCGGTAGAGATTCAGGACCGGGAGCCAAGAGACTGGCCTCTTAATCTTAAAGCGGCGTGGGGGGATGTATTAAAGGACCCAGGGGCTTGGGCCCGAAAGGCTATGGAGGCTGGTGCCGATCTTATCGCCCTTTACCTCAAAAGCGCCCACCCCGAGGAGGAGAACACGGGAGCTGCCGAAGCCCAAGCTACCGTAGGCAAGGTTTTGAGCGCGGTAGATATTCCCCTTATCGTTCTTGGGCCAGAAGTGGCGGACAAGGACAACGAGGTATTAGTGGCCGTTGCCGATGTCGCTCGAGGCGAGCACATCGCTTTAGGTTTTTGCGTCGAGAAGAATTACCGTACCATCACTGCTGCCTGCATCGCCAATAATCATGTGGCTGTGGCCAAGACACCAATTGAGATCAATTTGGCCAAGCAACTTAACGTTCTTATCAGCGATGTTGGCCTTTCCTCCGATTCCATTATTATGGACCCCACTACTGGGGCCCTGGGCTATGGTCTGGAATATACTTATTCCGTCATGGAGAGGTTACGCCTGGCCGGGCTCCAGGGGGATGGCATGACGGCCATGCCCATGTTTTGCACGGTAGGCCAGGAGGCCTGGCGTCAAAAAGAGGCCAAAGTCGCAGAGGGAGTCCCAGAGGCTTGGGGTGACAACCAGCTTAGGGGTCTAATCTGGGAGGAATTGACAGCCTCTAGTCTCATCATGGCTGGCGCTGATATTGTGGTTTTGCGTCATCCCCGCTCTGTGGAGGTGATGAGGGCCACTATCGATAAACTAATGGGTTAAACCAGGGAAGGAGTCCTCTTTATGGCCCTAACCGGCATCGAGATTTATAAACATCTGCCCAAAACTAATTGTAAGGCCTGTGGCTTTCCCACTTGTCTTGCCTTTGCCATGAAATTGGCTCAGAAGGGGGCGGAGCTATCTGCCTGCCCCGATGTTTCTGAAGAGGCTAAACAGGCCTTGGATGCCGCATCTCGTCCTCCCATTCGCTTGGTCAGCATCGGAGGCAATGGCAAGAAGATAGAAGTGGGCAATGAGGTGGTGATGTTTCGCCACGAGAAAACTTTCTATCATGCTCCTGGCTTTGTGGTTCGGATTAAGGATAGTGATCCCGCCGAGGCCATCAGCAAGAGGGTAAAGGAAGTCACCAACTATAAGGTGGAGCGAGTGGGGATGGAGTTGAACCTGGACGGCTTTGCCATAGACAACGTCTCGGCCAATGAAGCCGCCTTTCTCAAGGCCGTAGAGGTGGTCAGCTCCCAAAGTACTTTACCCTTGGTGCTGATGTCTCAAGATCCGGCGGTTATGGAGGCGGCTCTTAAGAAGACAGCCTCGGCTAAGCCTCTTATTTATGCGGCTAAAGAGGATAATGCCCAAGTTATGGCCGAGTTGGCTCGGAAGTACCAATGCCCCTTAGCCGTTTATGGGCCCGGAGGGCTGGATCAACTGGCTGGCGTGGTGGAGGAGGTAACAAATACCGGGGTAGAAGACGTGGTTTTGGACCCCGGAGCCCGAGGTTTCGCCGAATCAGTGACTACTCTAACCCAGTTGCGCCGATTGGCCCTAAAGAAAAACTTTCGTCTCTTGGGCTATCCCATCATTACCTTCCCGGGTGAGGGCGTAACCTCGGTCGAGGAGGAGGCCCTTATGGCGGGGCAGCAGGTGGCGAAATATGGGGGCATCATCGTCCTGGATCATCTGGAGCCGGCCATGGTCTATCCTCTTCTCACTTTGCGTATGGGCCTTTACACCGACCCTCAGAAACCTATCCAGGTGAGCTCAGCTGTCTATCCCATCGGAGAGCCTAAAGCTACTAGCCCCCTTTTGGTGACAACCAACTTCTCTCTTACCTACTTCTCCGTGGCGGGGGAGATAGAGTCGGGTGGTTTTCCGTCTTGGCTTTTGGTAGTGGATACCGAGGGTCTGTCGGTACTAACCGCCTGGGCGGCGGGGAAGTTCGACGCCGAAAAGATCGCCAAGGCTGTCAACGCCCAAAACGCTGTGGAGCATATTGAGCACCGTAGCCTGGTCATTCCCGGTAATGTGGCTGTCCTGCGGGGGGAACTGGAGGAGGAGTTGTCTGGTTGGAAGATCGTGGTTGGCCCTAGGGATGCGGTGGACATAGGCTCCTTCCTGAGACAAAATTGGAAGGTTAACTAATAAGCCAGTTTATCCAGATAGGCTTTTAAGCAGGGGCCTTCTTTCCCTACCATTTTACGCTGTTGGTCTGGTGCGCCCAATGAGATTGCTCACAGTTCTTTCCTGAGCTTGTCGAAAGGTTCAACTGGGCCTTTACCCTCACCTTAATAC
>JACQTR010000070.1 GCA_016210705.1 Chloroflexota bacterium
GTACTAATGGTCGAGGGCTTGACCTACATTGTACCATGGGCCCAAACGACGCGGGGTGGAGCAGTGGTAGCTCGTCGGGCTCATAACCCGAAGGTCGTTGGTTCGAATCCAACCCCCGCTAGAAAAAGGCATTGACACAAATCCCCCTGGTGGTTTGAGCGGGGTGGTTCCACCCGTTCCCTTCCCGAACACGGAAGTGAAACGCCCCAGCGCCAACGATACTGAGGGGGCAACCCTTTGGTAAAATAGGTCACTGCCAGGGAAGAAAAGGACTCGATGTAAAAGTTGAGTCCTTTTCTTTTTGATAGGGCCATGGTAGAATGAAATTCCCAGGTGTTGCATTTTATGCGGTCATGGTATAATAAGGTAAGCCTACAAGGCAAATGAGGATTGCCGTGTCGAGGGATGTAAGCGCTAATGCCCCGGGGGAGCCAAATCCAGAGGCTATGGAGCAGCTCCTAGAAGATGACAATCACCTTCACCGAAGCCTGCGCCGAGGTAACATATTGAAAGGTGTAGTTGTGAAAGTGGATCGTGATGCGGTGCTGGTGGACGTAGGTTTAAAATCTGAGGGCGTTATCCCCAGCCAGGAGATGCAATCGCTGGGGCCAGTACCAGTATCTCGGGTTCAGATAGGAGACGAGATTCTAGCATACGTATTGCGCCCCGAAAATGAAGAGGGGCAAGTTGTACTATCCCTGGATCGAGCTCGGGGGGAAAAGGGCTGGCACACCTTAGAACGCTGTTTGGAAAAGGGAGAGAGCTTAGAGGTGAAGGTTACCGGGTTTAATCGGGGGGGGCTCTTGGCGGATATAGATGGAGTTCGGGGTTTTGTGCCCGCGTCTCAACTGGGACTGTCAGCGCACCCAAAGACAGAGGGCGATGAACACTTGGTGGCGATGGTCGGTGAAACTTTGTGGGTCAAGGTCATAGAGCTGGATCGTCGACAGAATAGGGTTATTTTGTCAGCGCGAGCCGCCTACGAAGAGCGGCGCAATGAGCAGCGAGAGCGAATCTTAGCCGAGCTTAAAGAAGGAGAAATCCTCCGGGGTAGAGTTAGTGGGATCAGCAATTTTGGTATCTTTGTCGATTTGGGAGGGGTTGATGGTCTGGTTCATCTCTCTGAGCTTTCCTGGGAACGAGGTAGGGCACCCCAGGAGCTATACAAAATAGGGGACGAAGTAGAGGTATACGTCCTAAAGGTGGACCCTCAAACCAAGCGCATTGCCTTGAGTTTGCGGCTCGCCCAAACGGAGCCTTGGGATCGGTTGATGGAAAGGTACGAAGAGGGCCAATTGGTCACTGGAACAATTACCAAGTTGGTGTCTTTTGGTGCCTTTGCCCGGGTAGAGGGCCATGTGGAGGGCTTGATCCATATCTCCGAGCTGGCGGATCGTAGGGTTGTTCACCCTAGAGAAGTGATAAAAGAGGGGGATGTGCTGCCCCTCAAGATCCTTAGGATCGAGCGGGAGCGGCATCGCCTAGCTCTTAGCCTACGCCAAGCCCAGGGGGAGGATAGGCCAGACCTTCAGGCCAATTTAACACCAGCCGAGAACCCCCCGGGGGAGGCTGCGGCGGGAGGGGAACATGTCAGAACGATTTGATAAATTTACCGAGCGAGCCCGTAAGGTCCTCACTTTGGCTCAAGAAGAAGCCCAACGCTTCAATCACAATTATATAGGTACTGAACATATTCTGTTGGGCTTGATCCGGGAGGGAGATGGAGTAGCGGCCAGGGTTTTAGCCAACTTGGGGGTGGACCTAAACAAGGTCCGCTCAGCAGTGGAGTTCATCATAGGCAAAGGGGAACGGCCCCTCCCTGGTGACATCGGACTCACTCCTAGGGCCAAAAGGGTTATCGAGCTGGCAGTAGACGAGGCCCGCCGCTTAAATCACCACTATATAGGCACCGAACATCTCCTTCTGGGCCTAGTTCGAGAGGGAGAAGGGATCGCCGCTAGTGTCCTGGAAAGCCTAGGCGTAAATTTGGAGCGGGTCCGTGGCGAGGTAGGACATATTCTCAGCCAGGGAATGCCTGCTGCTCACCCCGGAGTTCGTGCTTCAACCCGCACCCCTACGGTAGACCAACTGGGTATCGATCTTACGGCAGCCTCCCGAGCTGGCAAGTTAGACCCCGTCATTGGCAGGGCCAAAGAGATCGAACGGGTGATCCAGATCCTGAGCCGTCGCACTAAAAATAACCCCGTCCTCATTGGGGAACCGGGGGTTGGCAAAACGGCCATCGCCGAGGCCATAGCACATCGCATCATAGCCGGAGATGTTCCCGAAACTTTGCGCGGGAAGCGGCTGCTGACTTTAGACATTGGCTCCCTAGTGGCCGGCACTAAATACCGTGGAGAGTTCGAGGAGAGGCTCAAGAAAGTCATCGAAGAAATAAAGAGCGCGGGCAACTGCATCCTGTTTATCGATGAGCTCCATACCTTAGTGGGGGCCGGCGCGGCTGAAGGGGCAGTGGATGCCGCCAATATCCTAAAGCCTCACTTGGCTAGGGGTGAACTCCAATGCATCGGTGCCACCACATTAGACGAATATCGCAAATACGTGGAGCGAGACGCGGCCTTGGAGCGCCGCTTCCAGCCTATTTTAGTAGATGAGCCCACCATAGAGGAAACTATAGAGATCCTAAGGGGGGTCAAAGATCGTTATGAGTCTCACCATCGTTTGACCATCAGTGATGCCGCCCTTAAAGCGGCGGCGGAGCTAGCGGCCCGCTATATAGCTGATCGCTATTTGCCTGATAAAGCCATCGACCTGGTGGATGAGGCCGCCTCACGAGTACGCATTCACCAAATCGTGACCCCGCCTACTATTAAGGAGGCAGAGAAGGCCTTAGAGGTAGTTAGGAAAGATAAAGAAGCCGCCATTGCAGATCAGCAGTACGAGTACGCCGCTGAACTGCGGGATCGGGAGGTAAAACTCTCGCAAAAGATGGACCAAATGGCCCAGGGTTGGGAAGAGGAGCAGAAACAAGAAGAGACGGTTGTGACCGAGGAGAACATAGCCGAGGTAGTAAGCATGTGGACAGGTATTCCCGTATCCCGCATTGCCAGTGAGGAATCCAGCCGCCTTCTACAGATGGAAGAGGCCCTCCATCGGCGCATCGTGGGCCAAGATGAGGCCATCACGCTGGTTTCTAAGGCAGTGCGACGGGCTCGAGCTGGCCTCAAAGATCCCCGGCGGCCCATCGGCAGCTTTATATTCCTGGGCCCGACAGGCGTAGGTAAAACGGAGTTGGTTCGGGCCTTGGCCGAGTTCATGTTCGGCAGCGAAGAATCCATGATCAGATTGGACATGTCGGAGTTCATGGAGCGCCACGCCGTGGCTCGGTTGGTGGGAGCTCCTCCTGGTTATGTGGGCTATGAGGAGGGTGGCCAATTGACGGAGGCGGTAAGACGAAAGTCCTATTGTGCCATCCTTTTGGACGAGATCGAAAAGGCCCATCCCGACGTGTTCAACATATTACTCCAGATCTTCGATGACGGTCATCTCACCGACGCAAAGGGACGCCGCGTGGATTTCCGCAACTGCGTCATCGTCATGACCAGCAACATCGGCGCTGAGTACATCCGGCGCAACATGACTTTGGGCTTTGCCATCCGTAGCGATGAGGTCAAAACAGCGGAACGAGCCTACGACAAGATGAAGGAGAAAGTCTTAGATGAGTTGAAGAAGACTTTCCGTCCTGAGTTCCTCAACCGTATCGATGGGGTCGTGGTCTTCCACGCCCTAGCCCGAGATCACATACGTCAGATAGTGGACCTCATGTTGGGTCAAGTGGAGCAACAGTTGTTACCGAAAGGAATTCACCTAGAGGTGACAGCGGAGGCCAAAGACCTCTTGGGGGAGAAAGGCTTTGACGAGGTCTTCGGAGCCCGCCCCTTGCGCCGAGTAATTCAAAACCTAGTGGAAGACCCCCTCTCCGAAGGTCTGTTAGAGGGGAAGTTCCAAGATGGTGATACAGTGGTGGTGAACTGCGAGGGAGATGAGATCAAATTAGGCTCGGTGGCCTTAGCTAATGCGGGGCCTTAGCAGGGTTTTAGGTTAGGCACGTTGCGTCCCGCGTTGCCACTCTGGGCTGAGATCATATCGATGCTGAGGAAACAGTTTCAATATTAGGGATACAGTTTAATTCATTGGGGAAAGCCTAACGCTTTCCCCAATGTTTTTTAATACGTTTCTTAAAATTCTACCAACTGGAATAGGGGTAAGGAACTACGGCTCTTTCGCGCACCCTAGCATCTAAACGTCCTTATTACGGCTGGTATATCGTAGCCTTAGCCTTTCTATCAGGCCTAATTTCGGGAATCCAGGCCTATGCCACAGGTGTGTTTCTTAAACCCATGTCCGCAGATCTGAATTGGAGCCGATCGTCGTTTACCGCTGTACAATCGATAGGCACGCTAGTTATGGGCTTGCTAGGCCCCTTTTTAGGCTCCACCTTGGATCGCAGAGGCGGGAAGGCTATCATGATTTTCGGAGCTTTGGTTCTGGGTAGCGGTCTTATGGCCTTAAGTCAGGTGCATTCTTTGTGGCAATTCTATTTAATAAGGGGTTTAGTGGTCACAGTAGGCATGCTATGCATGGGAAACTTGGTGGTTAATGTTGCCGTTTCTAATTGGTTTGTAAAGAAGCGAGGCCGAGCCATAGCTTTTGGCGCTATGGGCGTATCCATGGGAGGCATAATCCTTATCCCTTTGACTCAATTCCTAATATCCACTTTAGGGTGGAGGACTACTTGGGTAGTTTATGGCTTCATGGCCTGGGCAGTGATCATTGTTCCAACGGCTCTTTTCATGGCACGGAGACCTGAGGATGTAGGATTAAATCCTGATGGTGAACGAAAGGCAAATGCTACCCCTTCTAGGCAGGCATTATTGGCCCCAAGAACCAACCCTGAGGCGAGCTGGACGCGACGTGAAGCGGTGAAAACTTCGGCCCTTTGGCTGCTTATGGTCAGTTTTGGCTTAGCTTTTATGGCGGTAGGAGCCATGCTAATGCATCTCTTTCCTTACCTTACTGATATTGGGTTTTCCGGTAAGGCAGCTGCCACAATGTTGATGTTTCAATCGTTAATGGCCTTCTTTTCCAAGCCATTATGGGGTTTATTGGTAGAACGGGTTCATGCCCGCTACTGTTCTATGGCCGTATTCTTCATGGCCTCAGTAGCCATTTTTTTGCTTCTGGCGCTCGGAAAATCTGGGATGGTTTATTTGGCCCTAGCTCTCTTTGGCATATCTTTCGGAGGCTTTGTCCCCCTTCAAGAGGTGGTCTGGGCCAATTATTTTGGCCGCCTGACCTTGGGGGCGGTGCGCAGCATTGCCATGCCCTTCTCCATCGTGACCAGTGCTGGTGGGCCGCTCTTCGCTGGTTACATCTATGATACTACCGGTAGTTATAAATCAGCTTTCATTACTTTCGCGATAATTTACCTAGTTAGCACTTTATTGATATCTCGGGCAAGGCCGCCTCAAAGGGCAGTAGCGGCTCAATTGATTCCCGCTCAAGGCTAAAAAGATGGCCAAAGGGCACAGCAAAACAATATTCTTATGTCAACAATGTGGAGCTGAGAGCCCGAAATGGCTGGGGCGATGCCCTTCTTGTCAAGAGTGGAATAGCTTTATTGAGGCGTTGCCTCATCCATTCCCTGAGGGTGGAGCCAAACCTATCTGGGGTGGAGGTACACCACAAAAGCTACTTAACTTGGCTATTGATGAAGCCCAGCGCCTAACTCTCTCTTGGGAAGAGCTTAACAGGGTTCTGGGGGGAGGCATTGTACCTGGCTCTGTGGTACTTCTTAGTGGCGACCCAGGTATTGGCAAATCCACCCTCCTTCTCCAGATGACCAGTCTAGCGGCTAAGGAGGAGCGAAGGGTCCTCTACGTTTCGGGGGAGGAATCTCTACCTCAAATAAAATTGCGTGCCGATCGCTTGGGGCTGGGAGGAGACAACCTTTATCTCCTTTCCGAAACTGATGTAGAGGTTCTTTTGGAGCGCGCCGAGGAGTTGGCCCCTTCCCTAATTGCTGTGGACTCAATACAGGCGGTTTACCTAGAGCCTATAGCCTCACCAGCGGGGAGCATAAACCAGGTGCGCGAGTGCACCCAACGCTTAGTACGCTGGGCTAAAGGGAGAAATGTTCCTTGTTTCATAGCGGGCCACGTAACCAAGGAGGGAACTGTGGCTGGGCCTAAGGCCCTGGAGCATATAGTGGACGTGGTGCTCTATCTGGAGGGAGAGCCCTCTGGGAGCCTCCGACTCTTGCGTAGCGTCAAGAATCGTTTCGGCTCCACCAACGAGGTCGGGGTGTTTGAAATGGGCCATAACGGCCTGGCCGAGGTGCCAAACCCATCCCTAGCTTTGCTGGCGGAGCGAGCCAAAGGAGGCATTGGTTCAGCTATCGTTCCCACCATGGAGGGAACACGCCCCCTCCTGGTGGAGATTCAAGCCTTGACCAATCCCACCCCCTTCGGTCTGCCACGGCGCATTGCTAATGGTCTTGATTACAACCGTCTGCTTATGATCTCGGCCGTCCTTAGCCAACGGGTAGGGCTACCCCTTGCTCACCAAGATGTCATGGTAAGCGCAGTCGGTGGTCTTAAGGTCAGCGAGCCCGCCGCCGACCTAACCCTGGCTCTAGCTATTGCCTCTAGCCTCCATCAAGTGGCGGTAAGCCCAGATCTGGTAGCCTTAGGAGAGGTGGGATTAAGTGGGGAATTGAGAACGGTTAGGCAAGGAGAAAGACGGATTAGCGAGGCTGCCAAACTAGGGTTTTCTCGCTGTCTCCTGCCCCGCTCTATGGCCCTCCGTACTTCTTCATCGACGGGAATGGAGCTACTAGGGGTTACCACCCTTGCCGAGGCTTTGAAGCAAGCCCTTGGCTAACCACTAAAGGATATTCTTCGATGTCGGGTTAGGATGCTTTGTAGAATACCCAAGGCTATAAATGAGGTTATGAGGGAACTTCCCCCATAGCTGATAAATGGTAGAGGTATGCCGGTTATGGGAAGAAGACGCAGATTTACCCCGACATTAATAATTATTTGACTTAGGATCATGGTCACAATGCCCGCCGCCACTAGCTGTCCGAAACCATCCCGAGCCAGCACAGCTATTCGTAGGCCCCTGAAGAGGAGTATCAAGAAAAGGGCCAGTAGAATAAAGGCCCCTACGAAGCCTAACTCCTCGGCCACCACGCTGAAGATGAAGTCAGAGGTTTGATGTGGCAAGAAGTTGAGTTGACTCTGAGTGCCGCTGGCAAAGCCTTTGCCCCATAATCCCCCTGACCCAACGCTTATTTCCGACTGAATAGTATGATAGCCCGCCCCTAAGGGATCGGCCCCGGGATTTAGGAATACAGCAATCCTCTCTCGCATATAGCCGTGTAGAACGAACCGATAGACCACGGGGATGGCCACAGCCACCGTCCCGGCCAGCGCCAACAAATGCCGGGAACGGGCCCCAGCCACCGTAACCATCCCCAACCATATAGCAGGAAAGACCATCAATGTCCCCAAATCGGGTTGAAAATAAACCAGGGCGGCCGGCACAATGACAATGAGCAATGAAACGAGCAAAAACGAGAGACGCTTTACTTTATGATGGTCAGCCAAATATTTTGCCAAAACAATTACCATAAGAAGTTTGGCCACTTCCGAGGGTTGGAGAGGGAAAATAGCCAAATCAATCCAGCGCCGCGATCCATAACTGCTTTCTCCCACTACCATAACCGCTATCAAGAGCGCTAACATAAGAACGTAAAGGAAAGGAGCAATATGTCCCCAGAGACGATAATCAGTGCTGGCCGCCGCCATCATAAGTATCAAACCCAAAAGGGCGTAAATAAATTGACGGGCTCCCGGTCCGGTCAATAGAGAAGCTGTGTCTGTTCTAGATGTGCTATAGATCATAGCCATCCCAAAGACCACCAAAATAAAGACCACTACAAATAGGGAAATATCAAATCGGTACCCAAAACTTCGTTGCAAGGCTCAGCCCCCAGATTTTGTTGCAGGGTTTGGTGGATCCTGACGATGGAAAAAATAGTTCATAATCTTGGCGGCGATGGGAGCTGCGTTTTCCGCCCCATTCCCCCGCTCTAAAAACACCACCACCGCGATCTGGGGATCATCATAGGGGGCGAAGCCCACAAACCAGCCATGAGTAATGGGTTTCCCATCTGGCCCTAGAACGCTGGATTCAGCGGTGCCAGTCTTACCGGCGACCTTCATCCCCGGTACCTTGGCTGTAGTAGCAGTGCCGAGTTCCACCGCTTGACGCATCCCCTCTCGCATTATCGCTAAATAGCTGTTGCTAACCCGTACCTGTCGTATGAGGCGCGAATCAAAGGACTTGATTACATTCCCTTCGCTATCCGTTATCGACCGCACCAATTTAGGCTGGAAAAGGCTACCACCATTAGCCACAGTAGCCACCAGATTAACCATCTGAAGGGGAGTGGCCAGAACATAACCCTGGCCAATGCCAAAGTGATACGTGTCCCCGGTAAGCCAGGGCTCTTTAAGATTATCCCATTTCCATTCGGGATCGGGGACTAGCCCTTCGGCCTCTGAGGGGAGTTCAATACCAGTGCGCTGCCCAAATCCGAAGTCCCGAGCATACTGTGCCAAACGACCTGCTCCCAAGCCCTGAAAATTTTCATAGCCACCGGCCAGGTAGTAGAAATAAACATCGGAGGAGAAGGCCACCGCCCGATAGAAGTCCAAGGAACCTAAAGCCGCCCAATCTCGAAAGACGTACTGCACCTGGGGATCATATTGGCTGCGTAAAACGATCTGCCCGGTGCTGGTGATCTGGGTTCGGGGAGTAGCTACCCCCTCCTGAAGGGCCGCCGTGCCGGTTACGATCTTGAAGGTGGAGCCAGGAGGATAAACCCCAGCAATAGCATGATTTAAAAGAGGATGGCGAGGATCATTGACCAAGCTATCCAGCTTTTGAGAATCGGGGATAGTAGCAAAAATGTTATTATTGTAGCTGGGCAGGGATACCATACCTAAAACCTCCCCTGTCCGCGGGTCCATAGCGATGGCGGCTGCGTTCTGAGAAGCACCCATGCCTTCAGCCAAATACTGAGTCATTTTCCTCTGGAGCTCCCCATCGATGGTGAGGGTTAAGCTTTGGCCAGGTTGAGGCGACTGAAAGCTTAACGTTTCGCGCTTTCGGCCGCTAGCGTCCACCTCTATCTCCTCCACCCCTGGTCGGCCTCGCAGCTCCTTTTCAAAGGTCAGCTCTAGACCAGTTTTCCCCAATTTATCGTTAAGGTCATAACCCTCACCTTTGAGATTCTCGTACTCTTCAGGGGAAATAGGCCCCACATAGCCCAAGAGTTGAGCAAAGGTAGACCCTTCCTCATATAAGCGGGTCGATTCCGTTAGCAAAACAACGCCCTCTAATTCGGCTTGATGCTCTTTTAGAATAAGAGCTGTTTCCCGGTCTAGCCCCTTTTGGATGGGGATGGGAGCGTAAAGAGGTTGTCGACTTCTGCCCTCAACTATCTTTTCTTGAACGGAAGCCCCTGACACTCCCAAGAGCCTTTCTAATTTAGAAATTACCTCAGCCTGCTTATCGTTGGGTAGATCGGCGGAGACTATGGCCGCGGTGAAACTGGGTACATTGCGAACCAATAGCTGGCCATTCCGATCGTATATAACACCCCGCTCGGCAGGGACTAAGATAGCCCGCCGCCGATTTAATTCGGCCTGCTGCTGATAGTGCTTACCCTCCGATATTTGCATCCGTCCTAGTTGGGCTAGGAATATTAGGACAAAAAGGAACGCGGCGGCACGAAAGAGATTGAGCCGCCGTCTTAACCCTTTAGCGGGTGAACTTTCTTTGCGCCGGCGTTGGCTTCGCCAACGTCGGCCACCAATAGCCATAGGATCCCCCCTACAATGCTGGTGCTGTTCTCTCCTCTAAGAGCCGAATCCCCTTGTCCACCCCTAGCAACAAGGCATAAACCAGGGGCATAAGAATAGTGTTGACAATTGCGGTAAATAAAAGGACACCCACCACTTGTGCTAATCCGACATCTATCGGGCCTTCAATCCGCAAGCTAAGGAGAAGGAAACCATTATAGATGAAGGTGCCCAATAAAGCTCCCCCCATAGCCAGAAGAATGTGGCTCGTCAAGACCCTCCGCACTCCAGCCAAAGATAAAAATGCGATGACAATTAACGCCAAGGTGGCCGCGCCAAAGGAGGTGCTACTCAAGCTGTCCAGGAGCCAGCCACCACCTATAGCCAAAAACAGAGCCGGCCGTAACCCTTTCATAATTCCCCAACCAACCACTACCAACATCGTAAGATCGGGAACAACGGCCACCGGGCTAAAAGACCAAACCACCGCCGCCTGAACTAAAACAGTGATAATAAGCAGGGGAGCCAGAAAGAAAAAACCCATCTTTAACCTACTCCAGCGTGGAAGGCACAAAGTTCATTATTACCAAAACCTCCTCTAACCTAAGGAAGTTCATAATAGGCCGTACCTCTACCTCCTGGAACATTTTTACATCATTATTCTTTGCCGCCACCACTTGACCAATAAGAATGCCCTTGGGGAAACCCCCACCAAGCCCAGAGGTAACAACTAGGTCACCGACGGTTACCTGCTCGCCTTGAGCCACATAATCCATGGTCAAAAGATTGCCTTGCTGGCCCCGAACGACGCCAGCAGCCCTGGATGGCTGAATCAAGGCGTTAGTGGCGCTACGGTGATCGGTAATAAGCAACACTTTGGCGGAACTAGAGTGGACTTGACTCACCTTGCCCACCAAACCGCCCTCGGCTAAAACCACCATTCCCTGGCGGATCCCGTCATTAGAACCTTTGTTTATGGTCAAAGAGCGCAGGAGGTTATTGGGCTCGCGGCTAATGACAGTAGCCCCCAATAACTCCCCCTCCCCATAAGTGTCGGTATAGTGAAGAAGGCTCCGCAGACGCTGATTTTCTAGGGCCGCCTCTTGAAGGCGGGCGATTTCGCTGGTGAGTTGGTCGATAAGCCGTCGCTGGGCCTCATTTTCCGACCTAAGATCGGACCGTTGGCTAATAATATCCCTAAGGTAAACCACCGGGGCCACAGCCCGAGTAAATCCGGTCTCCAAGGGGGCCAATACTCGAAGAGTGAGATTTTGAGCGGCATGGCCCCAACGAGTACCCAAAAGGAAAAGACTAATTATACCTAGAAGGATTGGAAACCAGAGACTTGATTTCATCCCCCAAAGGCCCAAGGGACGCCTTCTTTTTCCCAGCTAACCCCATCGTGGTGGCCGTTTTCGCGCCAAAGGTAACAGAACCTTTCGCAGCCGGCTAAATTCCTCAAAAACCTCGGCAGCGCCCCGCACCACAC
>JACQTR010000068.1 GCA_016210705.1 Chloroflexota bacterium
CGCATCCCCATCATCCGCATGACCAACGTCAACCTGGAGCCGGGGGACTGGAGCCTGGATGACCTCATCGCCGATACCGAGGACGGCATCTATATGGAGACCAACAAGTCGTGGAGCATAGACGATCGGCGGCTGAACTTCCAGTTCGGCACCGAGATGGCCTGGGAGATAAAGATGGGGAAGAGGGTGGCCCTCCTCAAGAACGCCACCTACACCGGCATCACCCCCCAGTTCTGGGCCTCTTGCGACGCCATTGGCAACCGCGACCACTGGGTGCTCTGGGGCACCCCCAACTGCGGCAAGGGCCAGCCCCAGCAGATAGGCCACGTGGGCCACGGCACCGCCCCGGCGCGGTTCAGGGACGTAAGGGTGGGAGTGATGGGGTAGCTTAAGCGGGCCCGGGTTTGGAATAAGGGGAAGAAAGCAGCAGATGAACAAATCGTGGATACTAGGCGCTGATAAACTCTTAAACGGTGCGCATGTTGCCAATGTCCGCTTGCGGCCGTTTCGGCTTGGTTTTTTTGTTCCGCCTGACGACCCTAAGATTGTGGCCAGGGTAATTGACTCGTGCTGCCTAACTTGGTGCGGGTATTGCAATGTTATTATTCCGTACCCAAGTAATGGTTTGACTGAAGATTGGAAATCTATACTTGAAGTATTGGATCCGGATCATCTCGTTGATTGTGTGGATATCTCTGAAGTAGATAAGGCGGATTTTACCGAGCGGGGTCAGCACGTTGAGCGTTGGCAGGATCCGATGGCTACTTTCTATGTTAATGGTGCAATTCAATATTCAGCGTTGAAAGCCTTTGGCGAGTTTCTTAAATCTCCTTCTCCCAAACATATCGTCATCAATCCTACATTAAATGAAGTAGATCCTCTTTACCTACATGTGATTGCTCGCTTTGGTAGGTTGCGAGAATCTTTCATGGAACAGACGTTAGACTTACATAATTGGGTTCGAAGCACTAACTACGCGCAATTCGTGCCGGTTAAAGAAGCCGATTTCACTGGTTATACGCAAGATATTTTACTTGGAATATCACCGCCGTCGGCTCACAACAGCAGAGGCAGTGGCATGGTCTCATATACCAAACTAGTTGATTTGACACGCCTTGGTCTTAAAACAAGGAGCCCCAGCTACTCTCATGGTGGCGGAACAGCTGGCAACCCTCAATTTGATGAGGGCTATGCAGAGCGTATTATCATCACTGGCGGTGCAGGAAACATTTTTGACTTCGCCTTGTATTGGAATCTCAGAGGTGAACGGCCTTGGTCTTGGCCGTTTCCTTTATGGGTTCCCCTGGATATCCTAGAAAGCGATCTTGGTCAAAAAATTGTGAAAATAGCTTTAGGATGGCAAAACCACTCGCATAGTATTGGGAAGTTTGGTTCAAAGCTCTTTATTATCAGCAGTTCTGCGTCTCAATCTGAGATGGAGACTCGACTGAGAGCAGGATTTCCTGAGGCAATTATAAAGACAAACGAACTGCATAAGTTTTTCACTGGTGGTTGGAAATATTATCTCGTCGAAGAGCAACGGGAGGTGCACTTCAACAAGGGACATGCGCGTGTGCCATTACCAAAGCCGGAGGTGCTGGAGAAGTTTGCTCCAGGGGATAGGATCGCCTATGAAGTAGGAATAGATGGGGCACACTTGCCTCAAAGCAAGAGCCTCACCGCAAGGTTTTTGCCGCGCATTACGCATCGGGGAGCTTTACAATGGTTTTCATACGTAGATTATTGGCCAGACCTTTTTGACGTACAAATACCAGATGGATTCTCAATATTGAGTTCTATGGTCGAAGACCATGGCTATGAGTGCGTGCCTTCAGATAAAGGGCGTTTGGCACTTGGGCAACTTGCTTTACTTGGAGGCGTAGAAAACGTAAAGGTTATTGCCAGTAGCAAAGTTTATAAAGTTTTGAAGGAGTTAAGCCACTCAAAGGGACAAGCAGACGACGGCCAAAGAAGAGCTTTTGTGGCTGATAGGCCTACAGCACAATTTTCGCGCTTTCGAGATGCGTGGGGTCGAAGTGCGGCAAAGGTGCTCGTGCCTTGGCTAGTGGAGAAACGGGTTCTATTCCGCGGAACGAACCTCAGGTGCCCATTTTGTCAACTGGAACGCTGGTATGAAGTCGACAGAATGGGGGAAATGTGGCGCTGCGATGGTTGCCAGACGAACTCGCCGATTCCGCTAGGCTTGGACGTTACTCAGTGGAAGTATCGTGTCAACGAGCTATACGCTGTAGGTCACGATCAAGGAACCTTGACTCACCTACTTGCAATGTTCAGCATGCATCCGATCTTCCACTTCTCCGAATTTTCTTTGCTCGGTTATTATCCTGGGATTCTCTTGAAGGGTAAGGAAGGTGCATCCGTTCCCGTTCAGAATTTGGAGATAGACTTAGTGGCGATATGGGATGGAAAGCTCATATTGGTAGAGTGCAAGGATTCGGGGGAAGACTTGACGCGTGATGAAGTAGGTAAGCTGGTGAAAGTGGCAAATCACTTTGGTAGTTCGCAACTTCTCTTCGTAACCCCAACTAGATTTCCGCAAGCTGATGAGCTGTTTCCTTTTGCTAAAGAAGTTTGTACTGCTGATCTGGATATCGTGGAAGGGTATGACCTTTTTGATAATCTTATTATGGCAGAGCAGGTCAGCGGTGAAGACAAAGCCACAAGATACTTGGAGCGGCTCGCTAGTCGCCTGAGATAGATCTGTTAATGCGAAAGTTTTTTACCCTCGCCCTTGTCCTCGTTGGTTACCTGTATTGGACTCTAGCCGCTGGGGATAGGTTCATCCTGGGAAAGACAGAACTAGGGGGATAGCACAATGTTCTCCGAATCCGAATTGAGGCATATATTAGAGACGGCCCTCGCCTCCAGCCGAGCCGATCAAATGGAGGTAAGCCTTTGGGTCACCGATTCTGCCCTTACCCGCTACGCCAATAGCTACATTCACCAAAACGTGGCGGAGAAGAACGCCCATCTTACAGTAAGAGCTGTTTTGGGCAAAAAGGTGGGTGTGGCCTCGGCCGCCAGTATTGAGTCCGAATCCATTCGCCAGGTGGTGGCCCGAGCCCAGGAGCTGGCGGAGTTACAGCCGGAGAACCCGGATTTCCGCTCCCTCCCTGGCCCGGCGCCGGTGGCTGGGGTAGATGCCTTTCTCCAACGTACCGCCGAATTCGGCCCTGACCATAGGGCCCAAGCGGTGGGCATCATCTGCCGTAAAGCTAAAGAAGCTGGGTTTGTGGCCTCGGGTACCTTTACCATCGCCACCTCGCAACTGGCTATCGCTAACTCCCTGGGGGTTTTTGTCCACCACAGCGAGGCTCTGGCCGAGGTCACCACCGTCATCATGTCCGACACCAGCTCTGGCTACGCTCAAACCATAGCTCTGGATGTGGATGAGATAGACCCCGAGGCAGTAGCTGAGGAGGCCATCATCAAAACTCGGCGCGGCCAAAACCCGGTGGCTATAGATCCCGGAGAGTATGAGGTCATCCTAGAAGAAAATGCCGTGAGCGATATCCTGGACTTCCTGGCTTATCTGGGCTTCAGCGCCTTGGCAGTCCAGGAGGAACGGAGCTTTATGGGAGGTAAGTTTGGGCAGCGAGTCTTGGAGGAAAACATCACCCTTTGGGACGATGGTTTGGGAGCGGGCAGCATCCCCATGCCCTTCGACTTCGAGGGGGTGCCCAAGAAGCGGGTGGATTTCATCGTCAATGGAGTGGCCAACGCCGTCTGCTACGATAGCTACACTGCGGGCAAAGAGGGCAAGGCTTCTACTGGCCACGCCCTCCCTGCCGGGGAGACCTTTGGCCCCATGCCTATGAATATGTTTCTGAAGGCAGGCACCGCCACCAGGGAGGAGATGATAGCCGGCATCCAGCGTGGCCTCTGGGTGAGCCGCTTCTGGTATACCCGGCCCGTCCATCCCCTTACCG
>JACQTR010000004.1 GCA_016210705.1 Chloroflexota bacterium
CATCGATATTGTCCAGGGCCTGCCCCAGGGCAAGGCCTTAGACCTTTTAGAAGCCCAGCCGGTGCTGGGTTTGGATTCTCGTGTAGTGGGCACCAATAGCTACGAGGATACCGCCGGTTCCCAGATTTGCGTCATCACCGCCGGAGTGGCCCGCCAGCCTGGCATGAGTCGAGACGATCTCTTGTTCACCAACATGAGGATAGTCCAAGGGGTTACCGAAAACTTAGTGAAGCATTCTCCCCAATGCATTATTGTAGTAGTCAGCAATCCCCTGGATGCCATGGCTCAGTTGGTCTTCCAGGTCAGCCAATTTCCCCGGAATCGGGTCATCGGTATGGCTGGCGTTCTCGATACCGCCCGATTCCGCACCTTTTTAGCCCAAGAGCTAAAGGTCTCCGTGGAGGACGTCTCGGCCTACGTTCTGGGCGGGCATGGCGATACCATGGTGCCTCTTACTCGCTTAACTACAGTGGGGGGAATACCGATTAGCGAACTTCTATCCCTAGAGACCATTGAAAGTATCGTGAAGCGCACCCGAGATGGCGGCGGGGAGATAGTTAGCCTACTCAAGACAGGAAGTGCCTATTACGCTCCCTCAGCGGCGGTGGCTCAGATGGTGGACGCTATAGTTCTGGACAAGAAAAAGATTCTGCCCTGTGCTGCCTATCTGGAGGGCGAATATGGCATTCACGGCCTGTTTATGGGCGTTCCCGTAAAACTGGGGGCCCAGGGCATCGAGGAGATCATTCAGATAAAGCTGACACTGGAGGAGGACGCTGCTCTTAAGAAATCGGCGGCTGCCGTCCAAGAGCTGGTGGAATTGATGAAACTAGACCCACCATCGCAAAAATGAGAGATATACCTACCCAACAAATAACTCAAACCGTGGCTCGCCTTTGCCAGGAGGCGAACTACTACCTTGGAGAAGATGTCCTCGAGGCTTTGCGCCGAGGGCGAGAGGCTGAAGAATCTCCCGTGGGCCGCGATGTCCTGGACAAGATTATGGAAAACGCCCGCATCGCCGCCGAGGAGGGGGTGCCCCTGTGTCAGGATTGCGGCACGGCCGTAGTTTTTCTTGAGGTGGGGCAAGAGGCCCATATCAACGGCGGCGAGCTATACGACGCCGTAGCCGAAGGGGTGCGCCAAGGTTATACCCAGGGCTACCTGCGCTACTCGCAGGTGCGCCAGCCTTTCTCGACCCGGCTAAATACGAAGGATAATACGCCTCCCGTTATCCATACTGAGATCGTGCCTGGCGACCGCCTGCGCATCATCGTCATGCCCAAAGGAGGCGGCGCCGAGAATATGAGCCGTTTGGCTATGCTCAAGCCCGCCCAGGGCCGCCAGGGTATCATCGACTTCGTGGTGCAGGCGGTGGATGAGGCGGGGAGCAACCCCTGTCCTCCGGTGATCGTCGGCGTTGGCATTGGAGGCACTGCCGAAAAGGCCCTGGGTCTCGCCAAGCAGGCTCTCCTTCGCCCGGTGGGTAAACCCCACGACGATCCAGAGGTCAGGGAGCTGGAGGCCGAGCTTTTGGAGCGGGTCAACGACTTGGGCATCGGCCCCCAGGGTTTTGGAGGCAGAACCACTGCCCTGGCCGTCCACGCCGGGGTCTTTCCCGCGCACATCGCCAGCCTGCCCGTGGCCGTCAACATCCAGTGCCACAGCGCCCGACACAAGGAGGCGGTACTGTGATGTTTGCTTGTGATCGTCTATGTTAGATGTTTCAAAAGAACCTTTACAACCATCTCCTCCAGATAGAGCGACAGCAGGGTCACGAAGTAGCATATGTGGGGGTGAGCCGTGGCACGCAGAGTAGAACGAGCAGCAATTGGCGACAAGGCAATCATAAGGAATCTGTTGCAGTTGTATCTCTACGAGTTTACCGAATTCCACGACGTTCCTATGAGCAAAAACGGTGAGTACGACTATTTATACTTGGACTGTTATTGGACTGAGAAGAAGAGACATCCTTACTTGTTTTTCAGGCGAGGTGAACTTGCTGGTTTTGCACTAGTAAGAGAAGAGGAAGAGCACTATTCCATTGCCGAATTCTTCGTCTTACGTAAGTTTCGCCAACGTGGACTAGGTCTTGCGTGTGCTACAGACATTATTGGAAGACACAAGGGTAAATGGAAGATCGAGTTCCTAGATGCAAATGGAAATGTTGGCAAGTTTTGGGGTAGGGTTGCATCAAACGTCGCGAATGGCGAAGTGGAAGAAGGGAAAATAGATAATGCCAGGAGTTATATCCAGTTTTTGACGGAATGATAGCCAAAACGTTGATGAGGTTGATGATTTGAGGACACCCTTGAAAATAACTACACCCTTAACTAATGAGGTAGTGACCTCACTCCAAGCGGGCGACCAGGTCACCATAACTGGGGTCATCTACACCGCCCGGGATGCCGCCCACAAGCGCATGGTGGAGGCTCTGGAGCGGGTGGAGGAGCTCCCCTTCGATATTCGCGGCCAGATCATATACTACGTGGGCCCCAGCCCCGCCCAGCCGGGCCAGGTCATCGGCTCCGCTGGGCCCACCACCAGCGGCCGTATGGACGTCTATACCCCGCTTCTTTTGGCTCAGGGGCTAAGGGGGATGATCGGCAAGGGTCAGCGCTCTTCAGCAGTGAAGGAGGCCCTAAAGGAGTATAAGGCCGTGTATTTGGCCGCCATCGGCGGCGCAGGGGCTCTCATCGCCAAGGCCATAAAGAAGGCCGATCTGGTGGCCTACCCTGAGCTGGGCCCCGAGGCGATTTTGCGTTTGGAGGTAAAGGATTTCCCTGCCACCGTCATCAACGATTGCCATGGTGGCGACCTCTACCAGGAGGGGAAGGTCCGCTACTCCAAGACTGCCTAAGACCCCGACCGAATTTTCTTCAGTAGCCGCAGCGCCCGCAGCGTGACCCATTTGCTGGGCTGGCCCTTACGCTCGATGTCGGCCCAGGTCTTGCCGTTGTAGGTGTATTCCAATCGCCACCGACCCTGTTTATCTTGCTTGCTGAGCACCAGGTCGATGGCTTCCTGGAGCCGGGGATCAGCCCCATAGCCCAGGGAGGCCAGGGCCTCCAGGTTTTGAAGTACGTCGGTTACGTAGCCGATGGGGAAGCCGAATTTGAACCAACTGGCGCTGGGTTTGTCTGCGTAACCAGCGGGATAATCGGCCACGGCGGGGTCGATGCTAAGAAGAAAAGAGGCTCCGGCCTCGATGGCCGCCTCTACGGCTGGGGTTCTTAGATGCTGCGATACCTTCCCCAAAGCCAACATCACTTTGATCGCGCCCCAAGCGCAGGGGAGGCCGTTGTTGGCGGCGCAGCGGAACACCGGCCCACAGACCCCGGATTTGTAATAGCGAACTGGGGCGTCTCGCTCCTCGGCCGAGGCAAAGCCATCGCCGGTTACACTGCGGGCCAGCCAGTCCAGGGCTCGGTCTAGGCGTTGATCTCCCAGCCAACCCAGATCGATGAGGGCTTCGCTAAGATTGCCCCCAAGACAGTGGATAGCCTCCGAAGGTGTCCCATTGACCGAAAAAGCGCCCGTGTTTGCCACCGAATGGGTTAAAATATATTCACAGCCGGCGCGCACCTGAGGGTCGTCACCATCGGCTCCCAGTTGAGCCAGGAACATAACCTGCCACACGGTGCTTCGATACTTGGGGTTGTAACCCGGCCCTGGCTTGACCCAATACCCTTCGGGCTCCTGGGCTGCCAGGATGGCCGGTACTGGGCCGGAGGTCATTAAGGCGCGGCGGGCTTCAACTACCTGCGGATCATCCTTGGCCCGGTCCAGAAGGTCGGTCAGGGCAAAGTAACGTACCGATGGATTATCGTTGTCAGGCTCTAGGAGCCAAGGCAGAGGATCGTTGTTAAGGCGCGCTTTCCAGGGCTCGGCCATCCAAACCTATCCCCAGGAGAAAAGAGGCTGACGACCGGTGAAGGGCAGAAGGGCGTTGGTGCCGTAAATAAATGTGATTATGCCGATTATTATCAAAGCCACGGCCAACATCCTTCTCCCTCGCCAACCCAATCCGTAGTCAGTAATAATTACCCACAGCCCGTTAAGGGCGTGATAGAGTACGGTGGCCAAAAGGGCTATATCCAAAGCCAGATAGGCCGGACTGCCGAACCGCTCTGTCACCCGCTCAAAGGTGATGGCCTCGCCTGATAACACAAAGTGCAGTATTCCCCAATGGGCGCCCAGGAAAAAGATTAGGAGCACGGCGGTAACTCGTTGCACAAACCAAGCCCACCATCCCCCGGTGATAGGAGCCTCCAACCCGGTCACTGCCTCTTTTGGGGAAATCTCTTCGGTGGCTATCATCGTCCTCTCCTAAATCAAAGGAGTGCCAGTGATATAGGGCCAGGCTTCTATGATGCCCCAACTCAATAGAGCCAAAGCCACTGCCATCGCTGTCCAGAATAATATATGTTGTTCCCTAATACCCAAGCCGAAATCTATTAAAATAACCCGCAACCCGTTTAAGCCGTGATATAAAACAGCCCAAAAGAGAAGAAGCTCCAAGGCCAGGACATAGGGCTTTTGCAACGTCTCCAGAACACTATCAAATCTAATCCCTCCCTGGCCGGCTATCGAAAAAGAAATTACCCAGATGTGGCCGATGAGGTAGAGAGCCAAAACCAGTCCTGATATCCTTTGGAAAAGCCAAGCCCACATGCCCAAACCGTAACGGGGGGGCCAAATATCGCTCGTTTTGGGTCGGTACATAAAGTTACCCCTTTCTTCCAAAGATGACCCAAGATGGCCTTCGGGTCAAACGCTTCTTGAGTTGCTGAATAGACCAGGTGGGGTTTATACTCTTGGGGCAGACCTTCTGACAGTTGAATATGGTATGACAGCGCCACACTCCATGCTGGTTATTCACCAAACTTAGTCGTTCCCCGGCTCCCTCATCTCGGGAGTCGCCCACGAAGCGGTATGCCTTGGTAAGGGCCGCCGGCCCCAAATAGTCTTTGTCCAGTCCCACTATGGGGCAGGCAGAATAACAAGCACCGCACATAATGCAGTCGATCATCTCGTTGATGGCTCGCCGCTCCTCTATGCTTTGAGGCCTTTCCCCCTTTGGTGGCGACGAGTTGGCTACCAAATAGGGCATGATTCGCTCCACCTTTTCAAAGAAAGGGCCCATATCTACTGCCAGGTCTTTGATAATAGTGAGACGAGGTAAAGGGCCTACTTTTATGTTCTTAGTTCTTAGGCTTTTGATGATCGTTTTGCAGGCTAAGCGATGAGTCCCGTTAATGTACATGGCGCAGGAGCCGCAGATGGCGCTGCGGCACGAACGGCGAAAGCACAAGCTGCCGTCTTGCTGTTCTTGAATCTTATGCAAGCCATCTAGGACGGTAGCTAGAGGGTCTAATTCCACTAAATAACGCTCAAAACGGGGAGCCCAATCAGAGCTAGGATCATAACGCTGAATGTGAAATTTGAATTGCATTAATACCTTCTTGCCTCTGGGGTATATAGCTTTATATTAACCGGTGAGTATTCCAATCGTGGGCCATCCTCCGTCCTATAAGCCAGTGTATGTTTTAGCCAATGCACGTCGTCTCGCTCCAGAAAGTCGAGGCGGTAGTGAGCTCCACGGCTTTCCTCCCGGCGTAAGGCCCCTAGGGTGACAACTTGAGCCAGGTCCAACATGCCTCCTAGTTCCAGGGCGGCCACTAGCTCAGTGTTGAACAATTTATCATTATTCTGAAGCCATGTCTTTTGGTAGCGCTCCTTCAGTTCTCCAATTTTCTGATATGCCTGGCTCATCTTGTCTTGATGGCGAAATACCCCCACCTTTTCTGCCATAGTAGATCCCATCTCATCTTTTATGCTGAATACCCGTTCCCCTCGTTCTTGTTTAAATAAAGCGGCGATGTGGGCTTCCTCCTGTGCTAAGGCTCTTTTGGGGAAGGTAGGTAGAGGGTTGTTCTTAACATATTCCAGGGCACCCTTGCCGGCCCGTCTACCAAAGACTATTGTTTCCAAGAGAGAGTTTCCCCCTAGGCGATTGGCTCCGTGGACGCTAACACAAGCGCACTCGCCCGCGGCGTAAAAGCCAGCAATAGAGGTTGCTCCCAGGACATCGGTCTTAATGCCTCCCATGGAGTAGTGCATTCCTGGCCTCACCGGTATAGGTTGGGTTATGGGGTCAACTCCAGCAAAATCTATAGCTAGCTGACGGATCTGAGGCAAGCGCTCCAGTATGAGTTCGGCGCCCAAATGCCGAAGGTCGAGGAGGACGCAGCCATTCACCCCCCGCCCTTCCTCGATCTCCCTTTGTTCAGACCTAGAGACCATGTCTCGGGGGCCCAGTTCCATGAGCTCGGGGATGTATCGGGCCATGAAGCGCTCTCCTTGGGAATTGAGGAGATAGCCTCCTTCCCCTCGGGCTCCCTCGGTGATGAGAATGCCGCTGGACTTAAGGGTAGTGGGGTGGAATTGCACGAACTCCATATCCATTAGAGGAGCTCCCGCCCGATAGGCCAGGGCCATTCCATCGCCGGTGGCAATGTGGGCGTTGGTGGTGAAATTATGATAGACCCGACCCAGGCCGCCCGTGGCAAAGATCACCGCCTTGGCCGCCATAGGGTGCAACTCGCCGGTGGCTATGTTTAAGGCGACAACTCCACGGCAGACGCTCTCCTCCACCACCAATGACGTAACCAGCCACTCCTCATAAACTTTGACACCCCGTTTCAGAAGTTGCTCGTACATAGTGTGCAGGAGAACATGGCCGGTGATGTCGGCAGCGTAGGCGGTACGGGGAAAACCGGCTCCCCCAAAGGGGCGTTGAGCTATTCTTCCCTGATCTGTACGGCTGAAGGCGACCCCCATGTGCTCGAGGTCGATGATGTCCCCAGGGGCCTCGCGACACATTATCTCGATGGCGTCTTGATCCCCCAGGTAGTCGCTGCCCTTTACCGTATCGAAAGTGTGGGACTCCCAGGAGTCGTTCTCGCCCAAGGCAGCGTTTATTCCCCCCTGGGCAGCTCCAGAGTGGCTCCGTAGGGGATGAACTTTGCTCACCAGAGCCACGTCGGCACCGGCGCTAGCCTCCACCGCCGCCCTCATCCCAGCCAGCCCCGCCCCTACGATCAAGATATCGTGGGCGATCATGGCCTTCCCTCTAAATTTAATGAGGACAATCAAACGC
>JACQTR010000078.1 GCA_016210705.1 Chloroflexota bacterium
CCTTAAGAGCTTGATTTAAGGGGAAAACCACGTTGTCTTTATGCTTCATTAAGTTGTAAGATTAAATGACCAGAGTAAGTAGGAGGGACTATTATGGAAAAGGCGGAATTATTAGAGCTAATAAAGAAGGATGTGGCTAAATTTAATCAGATGCGGCGGGACAATCCTAGGGAAGTTATCGACCTTAGTGGAACCAATCTGGAGGGGATCAATCTGGAAGAAGCTAATCTGAGCCATGCCAATTTGAGAGGGGCCAACCTTAAGAATGCCCGCCTCAATGGTGTCAATCTACATAGCGCTGACCTCACTGATGCCGACTTACGGGGAGCCGATCTGGGTGATCTGGCTATACCCGATCGGCGGCGTTTCTGTCTTCATCCCGCTGCCCTTAGTAGTGTGCGTTACGATAAAGCACAGTTGGAAACCATGCTCAATATCCTTAACGCTAACCGAGATTGGCTAATCAAATACGAGATCGTACCCAAAACCTGACAAAAGCGGCTAGAAAGGATGGATGAGATGGCTAATGTAGTCTTAGTCATCGATATGGTGCGGGGTTTTCTAGAGCCGGACTATCCCCTCTATTGTGGAGGTAGTGCTCGGAAGATCATACCACTAGTCCAAAGGTTACTGGAAGAAGAGAGAGCCAACGGGTCTCACATAATATTTCTCTGCGACCATCATGCTCCCGATGACTTGGAGTTTCAGATGTTCCCTCCTCATTGCGTGGCGGGCACCGTTGAGGCTGAGATTATCCCTGAGTTAGTCACCTATGCTGAAGAGGTTATTCCCAAAACCCGTTATAGCGCCTTCTATGGCACCTCTTTGGAGGAAAGGCTACGTGCTTTGAAACCAGACAAGATCATCGTTTGCGGAGTTTGCAGCGACATATGTGTTATGCACACTGTGGCCGATGCCCGTAACCGTGATTATAATGTGGAGGTAGCAACTGATGCCGTGGCTACTTTTGATGAGGAGGCCCATCGCTTTGCTCTCCAGCACATGGAAAAAATCCTGGGCGCTCGCCTCATGGCTCCCGCTGAGGAGCAGGTGAGTGGCTGAACCATCTTTCCACTTATTGGACTCGGTTCTTTCTGGAGAAACCGCCGATATTTACTTTCAACGCACCGTAGATATTCTGAAGGCGGAGGAGATTAACCCAACAGTTACTATGGAGATCTTCCCCAGTAAGCCCGGAGTCCTTTGTGGGATAAAGGAGGTCAAGGAGCTGCTAGCCAAGGTGTTGACACCAGAACGGGAGGTTTGGGCCCTTTCGGAAGGCGGTACCTTTGTTCGCAAGGAGGTAGTACTTAGGATCACGGCTCCTTATCTCTCTTTTGGTCTATACGAGACTGGCATGTTGGGTATTTTGGCTCATTGTAGCGGGTGGGCCACAGCCGCTCGGGAGTGCGCCGAGGCGGCCCAAGGCATCCCCGTCATCAGCTTTGGCGCTCGCCACGTACATCCCAGGGTGGCAGGGATTATGGATTACGCTGCCGTAGTTGGGGGCTGCGCTGGTTGTTCTAGTATAGAGGGGGCCAAGCTGGCCGGCACCCCACCCAGCGGAACCATGCCTCATGCCCTGATCATAGTTATGGGGGATACCGTTACCGCTACCATGGCTTTCGATAAACATATGCCTACCGAAGCGGTTCGGGTATCCTTGGTGGATACCTTCAAGGACGAGGCTGAGGAAAGCCTTAATGTAGCCCAGGCCCTGGGTGGTCGCCTCTACGGGGTTCGCTTGGACACCCCTTCTGAGCGGGGGCGGGTGACCGCCGACCTAGTTAAAGAGGTTAGGGCCAGACTAGATCAGGCGGGCTTTCCTGAGGTGAAAATATTTGTTAGCGGCGGCTTCGACCCTGAGCGTATCGCTGCCTTTGTTTCCAATAAAGTGCCAGTGGATAGCTTTGGGGTGGGGGCCTATATCAGTGGTGCAAGCCCTATCGACTTCACAGGAGATCTTCATGAGGTGGAAGGTAGGGCCGTAGCCAAGCGAGGAAGAATTCCGGGCATCACCCCCAATCCTAGGCTAGAGCGCATATTGTAGCTTGCTTCCCGCTTTGTATTATGCTAAATTATGCCTCGTGGCGCATTCGTCTAGCGGCCCAGGACACCTCCCTCTCAAGGAGGAGATCACCGGTTCGAATCCGGTATGCGCTACCAAACGCTCCTAAATTACACCTTTCCGTTATATAGAGCAATCCGTTTTCCAAAGCCTCTAATAGGTAGTATAGGCTGGTAGCGTTGCGATGATGCGGTTACAGGAATCTTCACATGCTCGACAGGCCTTAGCGTACACGCGGCAATGCATCACGTGTTCAGAGTGTCGCACACACTCAGTGTCGCATTCCAGGCAACTACACAGGCCTACAGTTGTGCGCGTAACAGAGATAAGCATGTATTTATTGGGTGACTTTACTTAAACCCAGATAAATAAAAAGAGAGCAGGGAAATAAGAGATAGTACGCCATTAAGCAAAGTGAGGCGTTCTTCCTACTTGCATATGGCTTACCAAATAG
>JACQTR010000011.1 GCA_016210705.1 Chloroflexota bacterium
ACTATATGGTTTAGCGCGGTTCTGCTTGTCATCTCCTTGGTTGGCACCTCTTGTGCCTCTTCCGAATCAACATCAACGCCTTCCACACCCCCACCTCGAAACTTGGGAGGAACCGTAGTGAAGCAATACCCCAATCCTCCGGCCATGACTATTGACCAGAATAAACAGTACCAGGCTACTATCGATACGAACATGGGTAAAATCGTGGTTCAGCTCTTGCCTAAAGAAGCTCCTATAGCGGTGAACAGCTTCGTATTCTTGGCTCGAGAGAAGTTTTACGACGGAGTAAGATTTCACCGTGTCGTCGCCGACTTCGTCATCCAGACTGGCGACCCAACGGGCACCGGTGCCGGTGGCCCCGGATACAGGTTCCCTGACGAAAAAGTGACCTTAGACTACGAAAAGGGAATCCTGGCCATGGCTAACGCCGGCCCCAACACCAACGGCAGCCAGTTTTTTATCACCTTGTCAGACTTGACTGGCCGACTCCCCAAAAACTACACCATATTTGGGCGGGTGGTTCAGGGGCTTGACGTAGTGGACAATATTGGCGCCGTGCCAGTTAAAGTAGGCGCCAGCGGCGAGAGGTCAAGCCCTGAGGTGGACGTTCACATAACCACGGTCACCATTGAAGAGAAGTAATCGCAAGAGTTGCGAATATGTCATTCCTAAGCTCTCCTTTTTGGGAGCCACAGGACAGGCTTTCTATACTACAGCTTGTAAGGTCGGAAACCCTAGACCTGCAGCTGGCTAGTCTCCTGTGGCTTTTGATGGAGCGTAGGTCATCGATAATGGTGGTCTCGCGGCCCAGGCTGGCGGGAAAGACTACCCTTCTTAACGCCCTTCTGGACTTTCTACGACCTGAGATAAAGCCAATCTACCTGAGGGGACGGGCCGAGGACTTCTCTTTTGTGGGGCAGGCCGATCCCTCTCGTGTCTACATGGTAGCTGCTGAGATCAGTGACCACCTGCCGTTCTACACTTGGGGAGAGAAAGCACGCAGGGCCTTCGAGTTGCTTTCACAGGGCTACTCCTTGGGAGCCACCATGCACGCAGGTAGCGCCCGCGAGGCGGTGGAGATCTTGCGCTATCAGGTGGGCGTGCCCTTAGAGCATATCATAGCCCTCGACCTGGTAGTCACCATCAGTATTGCGTTCTCCGGGGGCCGGGCTGCCCAGCTGGCCAGGCGCATAGAAGAAGTGGGACTTGTGGAGATGGGCAAGGACGACGTATCAATACAGACTCTGGCCTCATGGAAGGTCGCGGAGAACAGCTACACTCTGCAGGAAAGGGACGCGCTTGCAGCGGTCCTTGAGGCCAGGTTCGGTCTGCGCCACCAGGATGTGGGGGCCAAAATAGATATGCGGCAGCGTGTCCTGGCCCGAGTCGAAGCGGCCGGGCATGTATCAAGGGACGAGGTGCGAGAGGCTATCCTGGAGTTCTATAAGTCATCGGCAGTGTAAAGCTCTGCCATCCCGGCCTGGGCAAGAGGATGGGCCACCGGAGTCACAACCATGCTCATACCGGCTTTCGTGGTACAATAACCGGGACTAGGCCATACGAAGCCTAGCGCAGCGAAAAGAGTCTGGGAGAATCCGATGCAAGCAGTAATTTATACTAGTCCTACTTGACCATATTGTCGGATGGTGAAAGAGTTTCTTTCACAAAAAGGAATAGATTTCGAGGAGCGTGATATTTCCCGTGATCGGTTTGCGGCTGAGGAAGTTGTGAAAAAGACAGGTCAGATGGGAGTACCAGTTACTGTTATTGACGGACAGATCATCGTTGGCTTCGACCGCGTACGCCTGGAGCAAGCCGTGAGCAAACAAGGACCATCCTTTGGGGCCATAGTTGCCGATGCAAGCAAGATAACAGCGCGGATAGGTTCGGGGATAACGCTCGGAGCCTATGTAGGTAGAGTTAGGCCAGGTTCAGTAGCCGAAAGAGTTGGGCTGATACAAGGTGATATCATCACTGAAGTGAACATGCAACCTATTTCTAATGCAGATGATCTGGAAAGAGTTGTAGGTAAGCTTACCAAAGGTAGTAGATTCTCTGTGGTCTTCCTTAGGGGCAATAAGCAATTTACTACTGAAGGCTTCTTCTAGTTTATTTTCTTCTTTGTTAGTATTAGGGCAACACTCATTATCTGCTTGTGCGCCATAGCGGTCAGAGGCTATTACGACTTCGAATTGGCCCGCCCGCTAGCATACTAAATTTATTACCATTGAACGAACATCGGCATGATTACGTGAATGTAGTTATCGGAGTCCAAAGGGCGGATAATGCCGGGGCTGGAGGCGCTAGTGGTCTCTAAGGCCACTTTAGCAGTATCGATGATCCCCAAGACATCGGCCAGGTATTTGCTATTGAAGGCGATTTTGGCCTCTTCTCCTTCAACGTTGGCGTCGAGCTCTCCCAAATTATCGCCCACCTCCTCGGCCCGAGCGGAGATGGTCATCTTGCCTGGAGTTACCTGTAGACGGATGATGCCACTGCCGTCGCGAGCGAAGATGGCAGCGCTTCGAGTAGCCCGTTGAAAGGACAAAGCGTCCACTACGGCGCGGCTCTTGCATTCTTGGGGTATGAGCTGGTTGTAGTTGGGGTAGGCGCCCTGGATCAACTGAGAAACTATCTCCACGTTATCTAAATGGAACACCGCCTGGTTGCGGTTGGCGCCTACAGTCATTTTTACCGGCTCCTCTTGATCGGGCAGGAGACGATTCAACTCGGCCAAGGAACGAGCGGGGGTGATGAACTCCGTTTTTTCGGCCACGGGACTGATGAGGCTGGATTTGTGGACGGCGAGACGAAAACCATCGGCGGCGGCTAGGGTCAGTTCCTTTCCCTCCAGTCGAGTGTGCACGCCAGTGAGGACAGGACGGGCGTCATCGGTGGCAGCAGCAAAAATCACTTGGGTAATAGCCGTGTGCAGTAGCTGGGGATCGATCTCGACGGTCACCCCATCCCCTACTTGAGGAATGGGTGGAAAGTCTTGGGCATCCATGCCGCTGATGCGAGCCTCAAATCGAGCGCAACGCAATTGAAGGGTGTGAGTGCGAGGAGCGAAGCTGAGGTCGATCCTATCGCTGGGGAGCGAGGTAACGAACTCGGTGAGTAGGCGAGCGGGGACGGTAATGGCTCCCTCCTCTTCGATCTTGGCGCCGATCCAGCAACTTATCGCTATCTCTAGGTTGGTGGCCGCCAGCTTAAGACGGGAATTCTCGGTAGCTAACAGAACGTTATTGGTTATGGGTAGGGTGGTTCTGGTGGCTACCGACCTGCCCACAATGCTTAAACCTTTGCTTAGATTCTCCTGTAAACAAGAAATGTTCATAACCCATCCTCCACGACTTTGGCGTAGTATACATCACTGAGGGTAAGGTGACAAGGGCGAGTAGTAGGAAATCAGACCGCTTTAACCTGACGAAAGGCCTCTGTCGAGGCATGGAGGGCGTCCTGAATGTCTCCCTGGTTATGGGCTAGGGATACGAAAATAGCCTCGAATTGAGAGGGAGGTAAGTAGATCCCCCTTTCTAACATAGCGTGGAAAAAGGCCGAGTAGTGCTGAGTGTTAGATGTGCGAGCGGTGTCGTAGTCCGTTACTTCGCTGTCGGTGAAGAAGGGCGTGAGGAGGGAGCCTAGCCTGGATATAAATATCGGAACCTCGGCCTGGGCAGCGGCCTCGGCTAGACCTTGGGCTAGGGTTGTACCCATCTCACCCAATTGGGCATAAGTGCCTGGTTTTTTAAGGAGTTTTAGGG
>JACQTR010000071.1 GCA_016210705.1 Chloroflexota bacterium
CCGTGCCAAAGATCACCCTAATTCCCCGCAAAGACTACGGTGGTTCCTATTTAGCTATGTGCGGCCGAGAATTGGGAGCCGACTTTGTATTTGCCTGGCCCACCGCCGAGATTGCTGTCATGGGAGCTGAGGGGGCTGTAAATATCATTCATCGTCGCGAGATTAGAGAGGCCTCCGATCCCGAGGCCAAACGCCGCGAAAAGATCGAAGAGTACCGCGCCCTTTTTAGCAATCCTTACATTGCTGCTGCTCGGGGCTACGTCGATACTGTCATCATGCCTCGGGATACTCGGCCCACCATTATCAAGGCTTTGGATATGCTAAGTACTAAGCGGGAGACCCGTCCCCCTAAGAAGCACGGGAACATCCCAGTTTAAAGGCTCCCGGTAGGTTTGATGAAAAATAGCCAAGTCTGGGCGGTCATAGGGGTAGCTATAGCCGCCTTTTTGGAACTGGAGCGGGGAGCAACGATGGTCCACGGCGAACCCATGGCTAACTTGTGGGGGGCCTTTGGCCGCCAGGAGTTGATGCGGAGACGAACCCTTTGGCAATGGCGAGCGGGCAGGTCTTGGCCTAAATTGTACCGTCCCCGTTGGGGCAGATGAGGGAAATTTGATGATGGAAAACGAGAAACTAGTCCGAAACCCACTGAAAATCACCGATACCACCCTACGCGATGCCCACCAATCCTCCTTCGCCACCAGGATGCGCTTGGAGGACATGGAGGCAATGGCTGGCGATATGGACAAGGTAGGCTTCTATGCTATGGAGGTTTGGGGAGGAGCTACCTTCGATGTAACTACCCGCTTCCTCAACGAGGACCCCTGGGAGCGTGTGCGCCGCTTAAAGAAACTGATGCCTAATACTCCCCTCATGATGCTCCTCCGTGGCCAAAACCTGGTGGGCTATCGTAACTATCCCGACGATGTGGTCAGGGCCTTCGTCCATCATGCCGCTGAGGTGGGAATCGACATCTTCCGCGTTTTCGACGCTGTCAACGACGAGCGTAATTTCGAGGTGCCCTTCGCTGCTATCAAAGAGTGTGGCAAACATATCCAAGGAACAGTGTGTTACTCTTTAACCGAAAGTCGTCTGGGAGGGTCTGTTTACAACATAGATTATTTTGTAAAGAAGGCCCAGCTATACCAGGAGATGGGGGCCGATAGCTTCTGTGTCAAAGACATGGCGGGGTTGCTCTCACCTTATGACGCTTACGAGCTTATCCTGGCCTTAAAAAAGGTTCTGCGCATACCCATAGAACTTCACACCCATTACACTAGCGGCATGGCCTCCATGACCTGCCTTAAGGCCACCGAGGCCGGGGTGGACGTTATCGATACCGCTTTGGCCCCCTTCGCTCTTAGGTCTTCTCAACCGGCTTTGGAGCCTATAGTGGTCGCTCTACAGGGGACATCACGGGATACCAGTCTCGATCTGGGACAGCTGCTAAAAGTAGGCCAGTATCTGGAGACAGTAGCTCCCAAGTATAGGGACTTCATTGACACCACTAAGATGGCGGTTATAGATACCGGGGTTTTAATGCATCAGATACCGGGGGGTATGTTCACCAATCTGGTGTCCCAGCTTAAGGAGGCCGAGGCTCTTGATCGTCTTGAAGAGGTCTATGAAGAATTGCCCCGCACCCGAAGGGAGCTGGGCTATCCTCCCTTGGTAACCCCCACCAGCCAAATAGTGGGCATTCAAGCCGTTCAAAACGTCCTTTTTGGGCGTTACAAAATGATCTCCAGCCAAGTTAAGGATTATATATATGGCCTTTACGGTCGGCCTCCGGCACCTATCGACCCCGAAGTGCGAAAGATAGCTTTAAAGGGTTACGAACGAGGAGAGGAGCCTATAACTTGCCGTGCCGCCGATATATTGGAGCCGGAACTGGAAAAGGCTAAAGAAGCAACCAGGGGCATTGCCAAAGATATGGGCGATGTCCTTATCTATGCAATCTATCCTACCACGGGCATGCGCTTTTTGCGCTGGAAATATGGTTTGGAAGAGCCACCGCCTGAGGTCAAACCCAAGACTCTGGAGGAGATAAAACTAGAGGATGAGCTTATCGCCCAGGCCAAAGCCGGCCGATTGGTAGAGAAGGCAGCATCACCAGAGGCTCCTCCTAAGGGTCCCGGCCTACGCACCTTTCATGTATATGTGGGTGATGAATACTACAAAGTTGAGGTGGGAGCGGAGGGAGTATCACCCGTGGTGGCTAGAGTCCCATCAGTACGTCCAGCAGCCCCTTCTGCACCTTCATCTCAGCCTCCTCGGCAGGTTGCGCCGCCAACTCCTTCTGTGACTTTGGCGAAAGGTGAGGTGGCTATCACTGCTCCCATGCCGGGGATGATAATACGCTACGAGGTGACGGTGGGGGATAAAGTGAAAGCGGGAGACGTGGTGGTGGTGGTAGAGGCCATGAAGATGCAGAATCCGTTGGCGAGCCCTAGCGATGGCGTCGTCAAAACCATCAATTTTAGTCCTGGCTCGGTGGTGGCCAAGAACGACGTCTTAGCAGTCATCGCGACTGCCAGCTAGGAGTTGTTTGTGATATAATGTAAAAGGAAAATTAAAAAATGTAGTTGCGGGTCGCCATCGACGACCCGCAACTTGCCAAGGATAGATTACGATGGCAAACCCAGAAAAGGCGACGGTCGTGGCTGCGGATAAGGTTGTCTTTTACTATCGCTGGTGCAAGAAGTGTAATTTATGCCAAGCTCTGTGCCCTCGGGAAGCCCTGGCCTTGGATGAAGAGGGCCATCCTTATTTAGCTTACCCCGAGCGCTGTAACAGTTGTGGTATGTGTGAGGTTTGGTGCCCTGACTTCGCCATAACCGTACCCGATCGCCATAACCCTTCGTGACTTTTAGGAGGCTCTTGTGCCTGATAACCAGAAGCCGAGACTAATGCAGGGTAATGAGGCGGTGGCGGAGGGGGCGTTGGCGGCGGGAATAGGTTTTTATGCCGGTTACCCCATCTCTCCGGCCAATGAAATTTCCAGTATTTTATCGGCTCGCCTCCCCAGGAAGGGTGGCATTTTCCTCCAGATGGAGGATGAGATCGCTAGCATTGCTGCCGTCATTGGGGCCTCTCTGGGTGGTGCCAGGGCAGCTACTGCCACTAGCGGTCCTGGCTTTTCCTTAATGCAAGAAAATATCGGCTACGCTGTGGCCGCCGAAATCCCTTGTGTCGTTATAAATGTGCAGCGGGCTGGGCCCAGCACCGGCCAACCTACCAGCCCTTCCCAAGGGGATGTGATGCAGTCCCGTTGGGGCACTCACGGCGACCATCCCATTATCGTCCTTTGCCCCAGCTCCGTTATTGAGTGCTATCTTATTACCTTGCGTGCCTTCAACCTAGCCGAAAAGTACCGCATCCCAGTTATTATCCTCATGGATGAGGTTGTGGGTCACTTGAGGGAGAGGGTGGAGCTGCCTCCACCTGAGGAGGTGGTGGCTCGGCCCAAGCCCACGGTGCCACCTGAGTGGTATTTCCCTTATGATGAGGCCGCCGGTTTGGTTCCTCCCTTGGTCAGTTTCGGGGAGGGCTATCGCTATCACGTTACTGGCCTTTATCATGATATAGCGGGCTTTCCCACACAGCGGGAGGATGAAATCGAGCCTTGGTTCGAAAGACTTTTCGAGAAGATAGAGGCCAATAGGGAGGATATTATCCAAGTCGATGAGGAAGCTATGGAGGATGCCGAAGTGGCATTGGTGGCCTATGGGGCCCCGGTACGTTCTGCCCGCCACGCTCTTAGATTGGCCAGAGAAGAAGGCAAGGCGGTGGGTCTAATAAAGCTTCTAACCTTGTGGCCCTTCCCTGAGGCTCGCATTGCCAAGTTGGGCCATCAGGTGAAGAAGATAATTGTTCCCGAGATGAACCGAGGTCAAATGGTGTTGGAGGTGCAAAGGGTGGTGGCTGGAAGAAGGCCGGTAATAGGGGTTAACCGGGTTGGGGGACAAATGGTAAGTCCTTATCAGATTTTGGAACTTTTGGAGGCATAGGTGGAGCACAAACGGGCGGAGGAACATCATTACCTTCGCACTCAAAAGAAATTTCCCACGGTGTGGTGCCCAGGCTGTGGCATTGGCATAGTTTTGGGGGGCATCATCCGGGCGGTGGCCGATCTCAGACTGGATAAAGATAAAGTGGCCATGGTCTCCGGTATCGGCTGCACTGGGCGTATGCCTGTCTATGTAGACTTTTACGGCATGCACACCACTCACGGTAGGGCTTTAGCCTATGCCACTGGTCTTAAGTTGGCCCGACCTGAGCTCACTGTCTTAGTGGTCATGGGCGATGGCGATGCCCTGGCCATTGGAGGCAACCATTTTATTCATGCCGCTAGGCGCAATCTAGATCTAACTGCTATCGTGGTCAATAACTGCGTTTACGGGATGACAGGAGGCCAATATTCCCCGGCCACCCCCACTAGTGCCATCGCCACAACCGCCCCTTACGGCCATATTGAGCAGCCTTTTGACATTGCCAATCTGGCTGTGGCCGCTGGGGCTTCCCTTGTGGCTCGTACCACCGTTTATCATGCTTTGGAGATGGAGCGGCTTATCGGGCGTGCTATTCAAAAAAAAGGCTTTTCTGTGGTGGAGATCCTCAGCAATTGCCACATCCACTATGGTAAAATGAACCGAATGTCCACCGCCGTCGAGATGTTGCGCTGGTTTCGGGATAAAACCGTTCCCATTGCTAGTTTGCAGAAGGAACAAGGGGCTGGTAAAATCGGACGCGGGATGCTAGTGGACAGGGAGTTGCCGGAATATTATGAGGCGTACCAAAAACTTGTCCAAGTGGCCCAAAAGGGGGCTTAAATCGTGGCTAGCCGTTTCGAAGTATGCTTGGCGGGGCAGGGGGGCCAAGGGCTGATATTGGCCGGACTGATCCTGGCTGAGGCTGCGGTCTTAGATGGCAAGAACGCCACCATGACCCAAAGCTACGGTGCCGAGCAGCGAGGCGGTGCCTCTCATTCTGAGGTTATCATCAGCGACGGAGATATCGACTACCCACGAGTGCTTAAGACCGACCTCCTGGTGGCTTTAAGCCAAGAGGCCTTCGATAACTTCCACCATGAGGTGAAAAAAGAGGGCATCATCCTCACCGATTCACACCTAGTGGAGAAAAAAAGCGGCGATGGGCTCATCGCTCTCCCTATAGTGGAAACCGCCAAAGGGGCTGCTGGTAGCGGGGCGGCTAGCAATATGGTGGCCTTGGGACTCATCGCTGGGCTGACTAAAATAGTTTCCTGCAAGGCCCTTCATAAAGCCATCGATGCCCGTTCTCCTCGAGGTACGCAACGCTCCAATCGCTGGGCCTTCAAGGCTGGATTCGATCTGGCTAAGACCATATCTCCAAAGGCCAAACGGAAGGCCTAACTCTCCCGATATGGGAAAAACGCTGGCCGAAAAAATCCTCAGCCAAAAATCGGGCACCGATGCCCGGGCTGGCCAGATGGTTATCGCCTCCGTGGATTTAGTCTACGTCCAGGATACCACCGGGCCATTGACTATAAGGCAGTGGGAAGCCAGCGGCCTAGAACGGGTGGCCGATCCTTCTCGAACGATAGTATTTATCGACCACGCCGCGCCCAGCCCCCGCCGGGAGCTCTCCAACGACCATATTTTTATGCGCGCCTTCGCCCAGAAGACGGGAGCTATACTCTCTGAGGCAGGAGAAGGCATCTCTCACCAGATTGTGGCTGAGACTTATGCCAAACCTGGGGACGTCATTGTTGGCGCTGACTCCCACACCTGTACCGGCGGCGCCTTGGGAGCCTTCGCCACCGGCATGGGCTCCAGCGACGTGGCCATCGCCACGGCCCTGGGCAAGACCTGGTTTCGAGTCCCCGAGACCTATAAAGTGGTGGTAAATGGCCATTTCTCCAAAGGCGTCTATCCCAAAGATCTAATCCTCCACCTTATCGGGGCCATCGGCGCCGATGGTGCCACCTACAAGGCTTTGGAGTTCAGTGGCGATGCCATAGCCCAAATGGAAATGGAGGGGCGCCTCACCATAGCTAACATGGCGGTGGAGGCGGGGGCTAAGGTGGGCCTCTTTCCCGCTGACGATATCGCTCGCCGTTATCTTGAAGCCCAGGGTCGCAGCCACGGCTTCCAACCCTTACAACCTGACGATGATGCCCTTTATGAGCGGGTCATCGAGATCGATGCCTCAACCTTGGAGCCTACCATAGCCAAACCCCATACTGTGGACAACATCGCCGCGACTCGAGAGCTCAAGGGCACTAAGATTGATCAGGTCTTTATTGGCACCTGCACTGGTGGCCGTATCGAAGACCTGGCGGTAGCCGCTGCCATCCTTCACGGCAGACGGCGCCATCCTAGCACTCGGCTCTTGGTGGCCCCGGCTTCCAAAAGCGTCTTAATGGAGGCCTTGATGGCTGGTTATATCGAGACCTTCGTCGAGGCCGGAGCGATTATTTTGCCCCCGGGCTGTGCCGCCTGCATTGGAGTCCACCAGGGGATTCCTGGCGATGGTGAGGCTTGTCTTTCTACCGCTAATCGCAATTTCCAAGGACGCATGGGTAATCCCCAGGCTTTCATCTATTTGGCCAGCCCAGCCACGGCTGCCGCCAGCGCCATTATTGGCGAGATCGCCGATCCTAGGGATATGTTATGAACCACCGCCAGGGAGCAGGACAAGTCCTTCGCGGAAGAGCCTTCAAGTTTGGCGATAGCATATCCACCGACCATATTGTGCCTGGCCGCTACGCCCACCTGCGCAGCGACCTCCCTGAGCTGGCCAAACACGTCTTGGAAGACGCCGATCCCACCTTCGCCAGCCGGGTGCGAGCCGGCGATTTTGTGGTGGCAGGCAATAACTTTGGCTTGGGCTCCAGCCGAGAGCACGCCCCCATCGTCATCAAGTTGGCCGGGGTTAGCGCCGTTTTGGCTAAATCGGTGGCCCGCATCTTCTTCCGCAACGCCATCAACGTTGGCCTTCCCGTGCTCATTTGCCCCACCGATGGCATTGGCGAGGGCGATGAGTTGGAGGTGGACCTGGCGGCGGGCACTATCTATGACCGCACCAAAGACCTTCATCTCAGCTTTACCCCCATACCGCCGGTGATGCTCCGCATATTGGAGGAAGGCGGGCTTGTGCCTTATATTAAGAAATACGGCGATTTCAAGCTGTAGCAGGCCTGTTCGAGTCCTGTCCAGGGATGAGCCGGTACC
>JACQTR010000072.1 GCA_016210705.1 Chloroflexota bacterium
AAAATGAATCGTGAAGAAGGGCGAGGTCTGCGTAAGACCTTCCAGCGTCAGACAATCTTGGAGCAATTGCGTCGAATGAAGACCCATCCCAAAGCCGAGGACTTGTATCGGATGGTGAGGAAGCGCATTCCTACCCTTTCTTTGGGCACTGTTTACCGTAACCTTAATCTTCTGCGGGAACAGGGGTTGATTTTGGAGCTGGCCTTGGGTCGGGATGCTTCGCATTGGGACGGCGATCCTCATCCACATCCCCATTTTGTTTGTAGAGGCTGTAACCGGGTAGTGGATTTGGCACTTCCTAGAGGGGCTGAGCTGGTGCAAGGTGTGGAGGAGGAGACAGGCTTCGAGGTTTCTACCTATCAATTGGAATTTTATGGCTTATGCCAAAAATGCCTAGGAAAACAGAAGGAGGTGTAAGCATGACTAAATTAGAGGAATATCTGGAGGGATGGTTTAGCGGCGAGACCACCGAGGTGGGCATCTATCTGGCTATCGCCCAGCGTGCCGATGAGGAGGGTTACCCGGAGGTAGCTTTGGCGTTGCGCCAAGTGGCTAATGAAGAGGCGCAGCATGCTGCTTTGGTGGCCGAAAAGTTGGGCAAGGTAAAAAGCACAAAGGATAATCTGGCCATGTTGGTAGAGGGCGAGCTCAATGCTCAAGCCAAGAGGCTTGAGGCAGCCCAATTGGCTCGACAAGCGGGGGATGGCTATTTTGCAGCGCTTATGGAGAAGGCGGCCTACGATGAGGGTCGGCATGCTGCAATGTTTCGTGCCCTGCAGAAACGCTTTTTAAAGACACCAGGGCTCGAGGCTAGCGCCTGAGAGCGCCAGGGGATCCTAACTGCGCATGGATCAGATTGCGAGAGGGGCCAAGGCATGGAAGTAAAAACTATTTGTGTCATGGGTGCCGGCCAGTTGGGCAGCGGTATTGCCCAGGTAGCTATTCAATCGGGTTTTCGCGCCATCCTTCGGGATATTAACCATGTCCTGGTAGAGAAGGGAGCCAATGGGATTAGGGAACATTTGGATCGCCAAGTGGAGCGGGCTCAGATGGAGGAGGTTACCGCAAAAGAGGTCTGGTCTCGGCTCACCCTCACGACCGACATGTCCAAGGCCCGCGAAGCCGATGTGCTCATTGAGGCTATTCCGGAGAGCATAGAGCTGAAAAAGCGGGTCTATGCTGAGCTGGATAGTATTTGCCCACCGAATACTATTTTTGCCAGCAATACTTCCTCCATTCCCATAACTAAACTCGCCTCGGCCACGAAACGCCCGGATAGGGTAATCGGCATGCATTTCATGCATCCAGTGCCGGTGATTAAACTTTTGGAGTTGGTGAGAGGCTATCTTACTTCTGATGAAACTTTCCACACTATAAGGAGACTGGGCAAAGCCATGGGCCGCGCCCCTATTCGCGTATCTAAGGATTACGCTGGCTTTGGAAACAAACATATTCAGATGCATCCTCAAGCCTCTGAGGGCACCGATTATAACGCCCTTCTCTGGGCTTTGATGCAGGGTAAGACCACGGTGGCCGAGATCGAAAAGAGGACGATGGGTATGGGGATGGAGGGGATGAGCCCCCTGGCCTGGATGGACTTTGTAGGCTTGGATACCTTATTGAACATACAGCTCATCAACTTCGAGGAGTACGGCGATCCCCGACTGTATCCTTGCCCTTTGCTGAGGCGGATGGTGGAGGCCGGCCATTTAGGCCAGAAGACAGGAATCGGCTTTTACGATTACTCGGAGTTGCCGCGGCAGGCCACTAAGTTTTCCTCTCACTTCTTGAGGTTCATCGCCCCTGAGCCTGAAGAAGTCTAGAATAGCTTCTTAGTTTACCATGTGTCAGCGTTAAGGAACGCGGTTCCATGTAGCCAGATTCTCTAAGGGCTCCCTTATCCATTCATAATGGTTCTGAGGTGCGTTTTCATCGGGATAGCCGATGGCCAAACCGCAGATGATGGTCTCGGAATACTAGGAGTGTAGGTACACCGGGGATGACGTACCATAGAAATAAAGCATCTTTCTTTGTTGTATTAGGCATGGGTATAAGTTAAAATAAAAAGAAGTTTAGAGGATCGAATGGCGGAAGAGAAAGAGCTTTTAGAGATCTTAACTCAATATAAAACGGTGGCTATAGTGGGTCTATCCCCCAATCCGGAACGTCTCAGTTATGAGGTGGCTCAATATCTGAAGGAGCAAGGTTATTGCGTGATTCCGGTCAATCCTACCGCTGCTGAAATTATGGGCGAGATCAGTTATCCTAATCTTCGTTCTATACCTAAAGCGGTGGAAGTGGTAGATATTTTGCGTCGTTCCGAGGAGGCGCCAGCTATTGTAGAGGATGCCATCGCCATCGGAGCTAAGGTGATATGGATGCAGGAGGGGGT
>JACQTR010000074.1 GCA_016210705.1 Chloroflexota bacterium
GGTCTAGACCCTTAACGTCGATAGTTTTAATAGTTTTAGTTGCCTCCATCCTCGTCACTTCCTTTCCCTATTTTTAACCAGTTACGTATTTCCGTTTCGCCATTGTTGGCCGAACTCTTCCAGTTCTTTCTCGTTGAACAGGCTTTTGGCTATGGGCAAAAGAGATGCGTTCTCTTTTTCGATATGGCTGTTCAACAATTTGCCGAAATGGCTGCCTGTCTTATAAAGCTCCGTAGCCACCACGGCTCGGTTATCGTCGTCACTCTTTTGCAGTGCGTCCAACTCTTTTTTCAGCCCAGCGTGTGTTTGACGGATCTCGTCATGTTCGGCTAGCAATAGCACGGTTGGGCTTTTATCTTTTCCGATATGTTTCTCCACCAAGGGGAAAAGGACATCCTCTTCCCGTTGAAGGTGCCGACTCAACTCGTTGTCGACGAACTCAAAAACGCCCGCCATATCGTTATAGGCACGCTCAATTGTCTGAATGGGCTGGTCACCAGCGACGTTGGTGCTGGCTCTAAGGCAGAGGGTAGCGGCTCGCAATAAACTAATTTTGTTTAAAGCTTTATCGTGCTCTTGGCTGACGATATCGATGGGTGAAGTCCCTTTCCTCTCGGCTGAAGGTTCTTTATTCTCGGGTTTGAGACTCTGATAGACCTCTGGCCCAACGCATTCCTCAGCGTAAGGACACCAATCGATGCACGAGGGATTCTGGTCTCGGAATACCCTGGTCCCGCAGTTGGAACAAGGGTAACTAGGTTCATTAGTCCAAATCTCGACCTCTGTCCCACAATTAGGACAGCTAAAATATTCTGGCGTAGGATTCTTTATAGCTCGAGAACCGGGACACGATATTTTAGAGTTCATAGTTTCACCTCTCGTGAAGCAGATTATCAGCTTATCTTTTTGTTTCATACGACTTTTGTCTCAAAAGATTTCTCAATAGCTATAGTCTCGAATGAGCGTGAAAATTCATACCAAAAATATAGCAAATTCATACCAAAGGTATACCCCATCGGCTAACTGAAAGTATATATTTGGACATACTAATCGATACTTAATTCTAAAGGTACTAGGCTATGGGATAAGTCGCAGAATTCCTTCGAAAGAGGAGTGCTTGTGCGGCGAAGTAGCAAGGAGGGAGGAATACAATGGCACGATCTAGGTTCTTATCTTATCAATGGATCAGCAGATTAGCTGTTTTGTGTTTTGTGCTAATGTTTGCGCTGACGACAGGTCTAGCAGCTTTAGCGGCAGGCCCGAGCGTTTGGACAGACAAACCAGACTATGTCCCCGAAGAGACTGTCACCATCTACGGAGCAGGCTTCGCTCCAGGCCCAATCACATTGACGGTGACTCGACCTGACGGGCGCGCGGATAGCGTCCCTGGCGTATCAGCCGATAGTGCGGGTAACTTCAAGGCGGCTTATCAGCTTGATGGCATCGCGGGAACGTACACGGTGGCGGCTACAGATTTCGCGGGGCAGACGGCACAGACGACGTTTACCGACGGGAACGTGAGCACATCTGCCATCCCTTCCTCAGTAACTGTTACTTCAGGTGGCACCAGTGCATCGTTCACTATTAGAGGTACGGTAACAGGATCAGTGGGAACGGGACGGTCTTACAGCGTGAATACCGTCTACAGTATCTCTAGTGGGGTGTGCACAGGTTCATCTTCGGTTTCCGTGGCTGTATCTCCCCAAGGTGGAGGCAGTCCCACCAACTATGACACTTCAGCAACTGTTTCGGCGGAGTCTGGGCAGTCTGCTGGTACTTTTAGCTGCACATTGACACCCACCATCAATTCAGGCGGCAGCGGGGCCGCACTCGCTGTGGGAACTGTTGGTACCCTTACTGTAACGGTGAATGTCTCTAATACGGCTCCTGTGCTAGGGGCCATAGGCGACCAGACGGTAGATGAGGGTGCGGTGTTGAGCTTCACGGCCAGTGCTGTGGATGCCGACATCCCGGCCAACACCTTAACCTACAGTTTAGTAGGAGCGCCGGCTGGGGCGAGCATCAATGGGAGCACTGGGGTATTTAGTTGGACACCAACTGATAATGGTTCTTTCACCTTTACGGTGAAGGTTTGTGACAATGGCAGCCCGGTGCTTTGTGATGAGGAAGCGATCACGGTTACGGTGAACAATGTGGCGCCAACGGTGGGCGGGCTGAGTCTCAGCGCCTCTTCAATCAATGAGAACGGTTCGGTTACGCTCACCGTATCTTGTACCGATCAAGGCACGGCCGATACTTGGACCGCCTTGGTTAGCTGGGGCGATGGAAGCCCGGCTCAAAATCTAGACGTAACCTGCAATTTAGGTACCTTTACAGTTGACCATCAGTATTTGGATGACAATCCAACAGGCACGTCTTCGGATTTCAACACCATCACCGTGACGGTAACCGACGATGATGGTGGGAGTAATTGGGGAAGCATGAACGTTACAGTCAACAACGTTGCTCCGGCCATAATCGATGGTATTGTACCCACAGATCCCATGGCCGTAGGCACGACGGCGAGCGTGACCGTATACTTCACCGACGTTGGCATCGCTGACACGCATACTTGCTTGTTCTCCTGGGATGACGGCAAGTCGTCCTCTGGCGCAGTAGCTGAGTCTAGTGGCAGTGGCTCCTGCACGGGCGTCCATACTTACGCGGCGGCAGGCGTATACACTGTTAACGTTAGAGTGACTGACGACGATACGGGCTGGTCATCATGGTTCACCTACACCCAGTTTATCGTAGTCTACGATCCGAGTGCCGGCTTCGTGACCGGCGGCGGCTGGATTAATTCGCAGGCTGGCGCTTACTTTGCTGACCTTGCCTTGACCGGAAAGGCAAGCTTTGGCTTCGTGTCCAAGTACCAGAAGGGTGCTTCTATTCCCACCGGCGAGACCGAATTCCAGTTCAGGGCGGGCAATCTGAACTTCCATAGCAGTTCTTATGAGTGGCTCGTCGTTTCTGGCGCTAAGGCGCAGTATAAGGGCGTGGGTACCATAAATGGCGCAGGTAACTATGGTTTCCTTTTGACAGCCACTGACGGGCAAGTGAGCGGCGGTGGTGGTGTGGACAAGTTCCGCATTAAGATTTGGAATAAGGACACGAACACGATCGTCTATGACAACGCGCAAGGCTCAGACGATGTTGACTCGTCTCCTCAGCAGGCTATTGCTGAAGGTAGCATAGTTATCCACACTGGCAAAAAATAGCTGTCATAGAACACACTGACAACATTAGGGCGGCTTATTAAGCCGCCCTAATGTGACGCTCTTCTGAAGTCTTTGGTCAGTCTTTTCTCAGTGCCTTAATCAACAAAGAGGGCTGGGTTCGAGCGGGATCAGGGTAGCCCTCGGCCCAGGCTGATGCCTTACGATATCTCTTCTTGAGGCTATCTAAAGGCCCGGCGTCTAAGGCTCGCTGAGGGCAGGCCTCGACGCACACGGGCGGCATCCCTCTGGCCGTCCTTTCGAAACAAAAGTTGCACATCTCCATTTTACCCCCATCCTCTCTGAACTGCGGGGCTTGGTAGGGGCAGGCGTAAAGACACGCCTGGCAATTAGGTATGCAAAGGTTCTGATTTACCACTACAATGCCGTCTTCTTGTCTTTTATAAATGGCTTGGGTGGGGCACGCCGGAATGCAGGCTGGCTGGGCACAATGAAAACAATTGAAGCCCGAAAAGATTACCTTGACCGAGGGGAAAGCCCCTTGCTCCAATGTTATCATTCGCCGCCAAGCGGCCAAGCCAGGAGGGACATCGTTCCAATCTTTGCAAGCCACCGAGCAGGTGTGGCATCCGATACATCGAGACTGATCGTAATAGAACCCTAATTGCATATCTTGTACCTCCTAGGCCTTCATCGCCTCAACCAAGCAGGAGTGAGTAGTGCCCCCGTCACCTATCGGGGTGTCCTCGTCCCGAGTGAGGACATTGACTGAGCCTCCCCAATCGACACCCAGTTCGTCGGGTTTATACCACATGCCGTGGTCAATGCTTACTACGCCTGGCATAATTCGTTGGGTTACCTTGGCCTTGATCATCAGGGTGCCGCGTTCGTTGAACAGCCGTACCCAGTCTCCGTTTTGGATTTCTCGAGGCTTGGCATCGACTGGATTAATCCACATGGCATGGGGCTCCACCTCTTGAATCCAAGGGATATTGGCATATACGGAGAGGGCGGTACGTTTACCGTGGGTGGTGAGAAGCTGAAGGGGATAATGAACTCGAAGAGGATCGTTCCTTCCTTCCCAAGGCTCGATATACTTGGGGATGGGGGGAATTGTGTCGGGCCTATTCATATCGGCCAAACGTTGGGAGTAGATCTCGATTTTTCCAGAAGGGGTGCGGAAGGGATTGTGTACTGGGTCAGAGATCTGGGCTTTAAAAGCAATATAGGGCTCGTGTCGGAAATGGTGAACCCCGTTCTGCTTGAACTCTTTATAGTCGATCTCGGTATTCTCTACCAAGCTCTTGAGCCACTCATCTTCCGAGTGGTCGTTGTAATTGGTGATGCCGATACGTGGAGCAAGCTCGGAAAAGATCTCCATATCCGACTTGCATTCATCCATGGGGGCGATGGCTTGCTTACAGAAGATGGCGGAGTGGCCCATCCCCCAGATACCGCAGATATCGTTCCTCTCCAGATGGGTAGTGACGGGTATGAGTATATCGGCGAAGCGGGCGGTGGGCGTGAGAAACTGTTCGTGGCAAACTATAAACTCTACCTTTTTCAGGGCCTCCACCCCCTTATTTATGTTCGGCCTTTGCATAAAGAAGTTGCTGCCACAAACGTAAATCAGTTTGATATCGCTAGGATAGCCACCCGCTTTGCCCAAGAGGACGGCTTCAGCCCATTTAGAAGTGGGTATGGTCTTTTCTAAGGGGTTAGTGACCCGAGGCATGGCGTTCAGTCCTATTCGAGTGCCCCATTCCCCCGCCGGGCCTCCTCCGCTGACGCCGATGTTTCCGGTCATGGCGGCGAGAGTTATGGCGGTGCGGAAGCACTGCTCTCCGTAAGCAGTGCGTTGCATGCCTAAGCCAGGGAGGAGAGCCGCCGGTTTGAGGGTGGCATAGCGGCGGGCCAGGCTTTCAATGGTAGAGGCGGGAACTCCAGTAATAGTCTCGGCCCAGTGTGGGGTTTTGGATATACCATCCTCCTTCCCTGTTACGTAATCCCTAAATTTCTCGAACCCTATCGTGTATTTATCTAAGAAGGTTTGGTCGTGTAGTCCCTCTTTCAGCATCACGTAAGCCATGGCTACCATCATAGCGGAGTCGGTGCCAGGATAGATGGGGATCCATTCCTCGGCGAGAATGGCGGTATCAGTATAACGGGGGTCAACGATGGTGATGGGGATTCCTTTCTCCCGGGCTTGGGTTAGGACCCAGGTGGTATTGGTGCCGTAGACCATCTCCGCCGAGTTCCAAGCCCAGAGGATAATAAAGCGAGAGTTGAGCAAATCCTCGATTTCGTTGGCGGCTATGCCCGTGCCGTAGGTGAAGCGGGTGGCATCGCTAGCGCCCTGGTTCGACATGCTGCCGTGGCGGCTGGTATAGCCTCCGAACTGGCCGAGAAGCCGGTTCAGCCAGAGCCCCGTGGAATGCAAAAGGGAAAGGCTCCCCGGCCCCGTGCAGCTAAGGATGGCTTCTGGGCCGTAAGTTTTTTTAATACGTAGCATCTCTGAGGCCACCGTGTCCAAGGCCTCATCCCAGGTGATGCGCTCAAATTGGCCTTCGCCACGCTCTCCAGTTCTACGCATAGGATATTTGAGGCGGTCGGAGGCATAAACTCTTTGCCGGTAGGCCCGTCCTCTCAGGCATGCTCTGAGTTGAGGCTCTTCACCGTCATCAGTGGTGATGGCAACGATTTGCTCATCTTTGACCCAGGCCTTAAGGATACATTTTCCCCCGCAATCGTGGGGGCACCCGGTAGTGATAATCTGGACCCCTTCACCTATTTTTGTCGCCATCTTATCCTCCTCTGTTGCCTTATGCGAAAAGAACTGGCCACTAGGAAACACGAAGCGAAACATGGTGTCCATCGGCCTCGAATATAGCTACTTTTGCCAACAATACTAGGACAAAAGTCACAATTTGTCATCTCTTAAGAGCTAAAAAGCACAGTAAATAGTGATAGTTTATGCGAATTGTGACATAAGTCATTGTACATAGTGTCAATGCGAAATATGATAGGGCGAATTTACACCACTGGGACGAGAACTGTCCTATTGTCGAGGAGGTTTGGAATTGGATTTGTTGGAAGGGCTCCAGACGCGCCGCAGCATTAAGGGTTTCTCTAGTGAGCCGTTGGCGCGCGACACATTATTAGAATTGGTGGAGCTTGCCCGTTATACGCCTTCTGGGGGGAACAAAAACCCTTGGCAGTTCATTTTGGTCACTGAGAAAGAGACCATAGAAAGATTGAGCCAAACTCATCCTTATTGTCGCTGGCTGGCCTCGGCTCAATGGGCTATAGCCATAGTAGTGAATCCCAACATGACCAGATACTGGCTGGAGGATTGTTGTTTGGCGGCTTACACCATCTGGTTAGCGGCCACAGCTCGAGATATTGGCGTGGCCTGGGCAGCCATGCATCAGTCAGACAGCGCTGAGGAGAGCGAGCACCGTCAGGGCCTAGTTCGTCAGCTTCTTGACATACCGGAGAGATATAAAGTGCCTATTGTGCTGGGCCTCGGTCATCCGGAAAAGGCGCCTGGGCCTCGACAATTAGTACCTTTAGAAAAAATAATCTTTTGGGAGAGTTATACAGCATGAACGAACGGCTGGACAACAAAGTTTTCAAGAGCCTTTTGACCCAAACGTCAGATGGGATCATTTTTGCGGATCACGAAGGGCTCATCTGCTTGTGGAATCGGGGAGCTGAGGCAATCTTCGGCCACACAAACAAGAACGCCGTAGGCCAAAGCCTGGATTTGATTATCCCGGACTCTTTTCGGGAGCGCCATTGGGCTGGCTTCCAAAGGGCTATGGCTTCAGGACATACGAAATACGGCCAACAACTGCTTCCCACTCGTGCCATCCACAAAGATGGCCGCACTATTTATATAGAGATGACCATGACCATCGTTAGGGATGATTTCGAGCAGGTGGCCGGGGCTCTGGCTGTGGTCAGGGATATTACGGAGAGGAGAGCTCAAGAGCAAGCCATTAGGAAACGGCTGGAAGAATTAGAGCAGCAGACGGAGGTTCCCGTGTAGCGATAATTTAACAAAATAGAGGAAAAAGCGATAATATTTGAAGAAAAGGTGAATTATGTTCAAAAGAATTGACCATATCGAGATTATTCCCAGTGATATGGAGAGAAGTATTAGCTTTTATACCAATGTCTTGGGTTTTGGTATCAAAGAGAGGCGTTTGGTGGGAAGGCCACCTTTGCAGGAAATCGCTTATCTCCAGCTCAATGATTCAGTTATTGAATTTTTATCGTTTACTGACGCTGTTCCACTAGGGACTGGGCAACGTCAGATTGGCTATAGAATGATGGCTATCGAAGTGGAGGATATGGATAAAGCCATAGAACACCTTAAAGGTAAGGGAGTAGCCATAACTCAAGGGCCAGCAACCCTGGGAAACTCGAAAAGAGCTGAAATTAAGGATCCAGACGGACTATCTATAGAGTTAAGGCAGTGGTAGTCATTAAATAAGCGTCAGCCCACAAGGGCATATAGAGACACTCGAAGAAACGGATAATTTTCTATTGACTAGAAAGGCGGGCATCATATGTGCAAGCAGTGCGGCTGTGTTGTTTTCATAGAGGAGGGCCCGGAGAGCGTTTTGAAGCGAGTAGTCAACATCATAGCCGAAATGGGTGTAACTGTGGAAAATGTACAATGTTTTGAGGATGGCGAGAGAATTTGTGGCTTTATTGCTGCCAGGGTGGCTAGCAGTGATGATGAGGAGGTAAAAGAGATTGCGGAATGGGTCGCAGAGTTGCACGAGAGTCTCTACGCTGAAAGGAGTCGAACTTATGCCAAAGTGGCTCGCGAGGTTTTCGCAAACTTTCCGCAAAGCTTTTCTCCAAAAGAAGTTATCACTGAATGGCACCAATTAGAGCAGCTTTGCCGTGAGTTGGGAGACGGCCTTGTCGTTTCAATGGATGAAGGCATTAGAGACGTTATTCGGGCTGTCCAACATGTCCACGATAACCCTCGACAACGTCGATTGGAGCTAATGAAACGTCACCGAATCGCGGATTTATGAAGGCCTGTTTCCTCTCGTTGCCCCCACCCCATTGACCATTAATGCTTTGTACGTGTACTATTAAATTACACCACCTCTAGGTTTTGTTCCACGAAGCCCTTAAAGAAATGGCCATCACCATAAAAGTGTTCGGGATGCTGCGCAGCATCCTTGGCGAAGCCAGCTTGGTATTGGATCCTCCCCCGGCCACTGTCCATCAGCTCCTAAACGAGCTATCCGTCCGCTATGGAGAAAGGGTGAGAGAGGAGCTCCTGGACGAAGGAGGCAACCTGGACTACGCCTACGGTATATTTGTCGCTGGCGAGAAGCTTAACAACCTTTCGGCAAAGATAGAAGATGGAGTCGAGGTCGTTATAGCTAGTATCATAGCCGGAGGGGATCATTCTTACTAGGAAGATAGCTTATATCGACCTGAGCAGCGGTACTGTGGCTCAAGAAGAGGTCCCTATGGAGTGGCGGCAGAAATTTTTAGGTGCCAGGGGCATAAATATGTTCCTTCTCGCTACTCTGACCGATGCTACCACCAATCCCTTGGGCCCCGACAATCCCCTGATAGTGGGGCTAGGGCTTCTCACCGGTCTGCCGGGCTTCGGTACCGGCCGTTTTAATATAACCGCTCTTTCTCCAGCCACCGGCTCTACGCCCTATTCAGGCAATATTGGCGACTCTAACGTTGGCGGCCATGTGGGTCCAGAGTTGAAATACGCCGGTTTCGACCATTTGGTGATCCGAGGCCAAAGCTCTGTCCCTGTCTACTTGGTGGTCGCTAACGACAACATCGAGATTCGCGATGCCTCCCACCTGTGGGGGAAAGACACCTGGGAGACCCAGCAAATCATTAAAAGGGAGAGCGGCGACGAACGAACCAGAGTGATTTGCATAGGCCCAGCAGGGGAGAATCTGGTACGTATGGCGTGTTTCATCACCGGCCTTAAAGATGCCGCCGGTGGAAGTGGTTTGGGGTCGGTAGCTGGCGCCAAAAGGCTCAAAGCCATCGCCGTAAGGGGAACTAAGGATGTAAGTGTGGCCTATCCTAAAGAGCTTGTAGAGTATTTTAGCGAGCAGACCAAAAGGCTGATGAGCCAGAAGTGGGTCAAAGCACTAGGCTATCTGGGCACTCCGCTAAGGATGACGGCAGCCAAAGTTGGGGGTTGGGGGGAGGCCGCCGAATTCGGGGTCGAGGGCAGGGTAGAGGAGGCTGAGGGTCTTAACGCCGAGAAGCTTTTGCCGTATTCTCTGGGAATGTCAGCCTGTCTGGGCTGTGCCATCCATTGCCGCCACCGCCATTTAATAAAAGAGGGGCGCTATGCTGGCACCAGAGGCGAAGGGCCAGAGTATGGCGCTCTCGTGGGCCAAGGTGCGGCCTTGCGAAATTACGACATCGAGAGCGTCACCTATCTTAATGATCTCTGTAACCGCTTGGGCATGGAAGTCAATGCCGGTGGGATGCTAAGTTTTGCTATCGAACTCTTCGAAAGCGGCCTTATCGGTATCGAGGAAACGGGTAGGCCTCTAAAGTGGGGTGATCGGGATACTATAGAGGTCCTAACCCAAGATATCGCTTATCGGAGAGGGTTCGGAGACGTTTTAGCCGAAGGTAAATTCGCTTTGGATAGATTGCCTCCGGAGGCTCGACGTTACCTGGGGTTTATCAAAGGGGCTGCCACCAGCCGCAGGGAGTGGAAAACGGTTACGAGCTTTGTCTTGAGCCAGCTTACGGCTAGCCTTCCCGCCCACGTGTACCGCAGTCGACCTGGCATCGACATACTAGGGTTGCCGGCTGGAGCGCTGAAGGCCCTTTATGGCCGGTACGTAGACCCTGATATAAAAGGGTACCAAGGCAAGGCCTTCATGGTATGGTGGCATGAACTTCTGTATGCCATCTGCGATGCCCTTGGTTGCTGCCGGTTCTTGACGGTTTTCAACAGTCCCCACGCTCCCCAATATGAGGAATATCGCGAACTGCTCCGCCTAACTACTGGATGGGATTTATCTATTCCCAAGTTGCAGGAAATCGCTGAGCGCATTTATACGGTGGAGCGTCTCCTTTTGGGAAGGTTCGGCGTAGGAATGAGGAAGGACGACAGGATGCCTGAGATTTGGCTGGAAGTAGCTGGCTCTGAGGCGGCGGAGTCAAAAGCCAAATTCGAAGAGCTTCTGGACGAATATTATCAATTACACAGCTGGGACCAGAATGGCATACCCACCCCAGAGACGCTGGAACGGTTAGGCATAGTTGATTTGGCTAGCCTAAAGGGGACTTAAAATGCCTAAAATTGAGATTAAGGTGGACACTCCTACCTGCACCGGCTGCCGCATCTGCGAAATGGTATGTTCCCTCTATCATGAGGGGGTACTAAACCTGGAGAAAGCTCGTCTTTGGGTTACTGATAATTATGCCGAATCTCTGTATGAACCTCACATCTGCCGGTTATGTGAGCCATCCCACTGTGTGGAGGTCTGCCCCACCGGGGCACTAATCCAAGATCCAGAAACAGGTACTATCGGTGTAAGCCAAGAGCAATGCAACGCATGCCTGGCTTGTGTGGAGATGTGTCCCTACCAAGCCATCCGCTGGAGCGACGAGCTGCGTAAACTGTTCGTCTGCGACCGCTGCCAAGGGCAGCCTCTATGCGTTTCTCTGTGTACCACAGAGGCTATCTACTCCGTTAGGTAGGTTGCAACTTAACTAACGTAGATTGACCTATTTCAACTATCCTTGTCTGGGATTTCATCGATCCAACCTTTGGCCGCGATCATGGCCGGAAAGCCTATGGTAGTTAAGGCTAGCAATATAACATGGTTAACCTCGTCCCTGGTGAGGCCCATCTCCAGAGCCCTACGGGCGTGAGAGCGGATGCCGCCCTCCGAGCCGCAGCCGATGGCGATACCTAATTTTACTAAGCGGCGCGTTTTCTCATCTAAGGGGCCGGTTTGATGGCACTTTAGGGCCAGGTTTTCATACAACTCGTTTATCTCATCATATTGGGCTTTGAAACGCTGGAAAACGTCGGGCAAGTAACCGTAACCAGAATCAATGGTCATTTTTACCTCCTTTTTCTCGTTTCCTTATCTACTGTGCCCTGGCCTCAAAGTAGCCCCAACCGGCGCCTTTGTCAAGACCTAACGCTGAGGGCAAAAGGCTTTTGCCTTGACAGTGATTTCGGCCAAGGTATAATGCAAGTGGTAAAGGCCGAAGTGGCGGAAAGGCAGACGCGCTACGTTCAGGGCGTAGTGGGCTTACGCCCGTGGGGGTTCAAATCCCCCCTTCGGCACCATAAACAATACGATTATGAAACACAAGTTGGGGACAGAAGAAGAGTTCAGCAAGCTGAGAGGCCAGGAGCCTTGGAAGATTAAGTTCCTATATGAGTTACCCTTCTCTTCTATCCGCTCTATAGCCGGAGCGCGAGGTTATTTGGGTTGTGCAGCTTCAGCCAGTGGTCAACAGGCGGGCATCGATTGGTGGCGGTAATGGTATCTACAAGACTTACCAATGCCAGGTTGGGCGGACGGGTGGCTTGCAGTATTACCTAGAGGAGAAGGAAAAGACAAACATTTCCTTTCATCAAACGGCTGGAATACCTCCCCTACTTCAACGCCTTAGGGAGGAAAGAGGATAATACGCGCTTGTAGCTCAACTGGATAGAGCGCAGCCCTGCGGAGGCTGAGGTCGTGGGTTCGA
>JACQTR010000073.1 GCA_016210705.1 Chloroflexota bacterium
ACTTAAACCTGAATACAATGAAAAAATAGTACGGAGCAAGAACGAGTATAGCCATTAAGTATCTAGGCATGAAAGATACAAGGAAATTATGAGCCTCGACCAACTCCGAAAGAAATATTCTTCACCATCGCGGTCGGAGGCGTTTCTCTTTACACTTACATTCGGGCACTGCTGGGTAAGCTAGCCTAGCTCAGTTGCAGGTGGTGGTAAAGAATCGTCTACAATCCTTATGGTGCCCTGCTGGTCGCGAATCTCCCACCGGGAGCGGCCAGCTTCACGCCAGAAATGGAGGCACAGGACTGAATCTCCCACTCTTAAATCCGTTAGCTCCACTTCAGATAGCCAATCAGGGAGAGTGGGCGCCACATGAAGAATTCCTTTCGGAGCATCGGCATTGAGTCCAAGAATTGCCTGCATCAGGTGAAAGATGCTGCCAGCGGCCCATGCCTGGGGGATGTTAGCTCCCAAATACTGAACCGGAAACGCTCCGGGACTCTGGGCCAAGCCGGCATATAGCTCGGGCAATCTGTAACTAGCGAAATAGCCCGCCGCTTGGAAGATCGCATTTGCTACTTGGTTCGTTTCTTCTGAGAAACCATAACGCTTGAATCCTAAAGCAATGATGCCATTGTCATGGGGCCAAACTGAGCCTGACTGATATGAGAAGGGGTTAAAGGCGGGGTTTTTACTGCTAAGGGTACGTATCCCCCAACCAGACCACATGTCGCCCTCAAGAAGGCGGTGCACAACTTTTCCTGCGCGCTCCGGCTTTACGATTCCACTCCATAGGCAATGGCCAGGATTTGAGGCAATGGTTTTTATCTGCTGTTTTTGAGAATCGAGACCGTAAGCGATAAAGTTTTCGTCTTTCATCCAAAAGGCCTCATCAAAATGGGACTGGATATCTTGAGCCTGCTGTCTCAAGGCGTTGGCTTTTCCAGCGTGGCCCAAGGCTTCAAATACCTCCGCCATTCGCATTTTGGCGTCAAACACATAGCCTTGCAATTCACAGAGCGCCTTTGGCTGCTTGACTATAGTGCCGTCAGGGTAGACAACGGAGTCAAAAGAGTCTTTCCAGCCCATGTTCTCATAGCCTGAAGAAGAGCGTGTCTGATATTCTTGAAAGCCATCGCCATCTAGGTCTCCGTAGTGGTCTATCCATTTTAGGCAGCGAAGAGCAACATCTTGATACTCTTTAAGCAGAGAAATATCACCGGACCATCTCCAAGCCTCATGGAGAGTAATTAGATAAAGAATTGTGGCATCTGCGGTTCCATAGTAGGGTGTGTGAGGAATTTTACTGAAGTGGGCTAGTTCGCCGACGCGAAGCTCGTGAAGTATCTTCCCCGGTTCCGCATCACGCCAATCATCAAATTCTTTAGCTTGGTATTGGGCGAGTTTTTTGAGGGTTCCTAGAGCAAAGGACGCTTGTACAATCATACTTTGCAGAGATGCGATTAGGCTATCCCTGCCGAATAGAGCGACGAACCAGGGTACTCCTGCCGCTGGAAGCCAAATATTAGGGGCGAAATCGTGATCATAAAGGCGCAGCGCTCCCATATCCTCTACTGATTGACCGAAGATTCGGGTTACCTTGTCGTTGGCTGAGTTTAGCTGAGTTGAACGTTCGCACCATTCGGTTTGGAGCTGGTCGAAGATGATACCGACTGTAGGACTGTCGGAGCAGCCGTATAGTGGGTTTCGCGTAAGGTCGCCTTCTCCAAGTACAAAAAAGGCGCAGGTATGCCAGGACTGTCCCGGATTAAGGCTTATCTCAAAAACGACCCGCCCGTTGGCATATTGGGACGGGCTGCCCGAATTTATGAGACGATAGATCATCAATCGTTTGAAGTCTTTGTTGACGTAGGTATTGATTAGCTCACCACCAACTTCGTCCCAGTAAGTGGTTACCCGCCCCCGACGGACGAATTTGATTTGTTTCACTTCGAAGATGTCAGCAAAATCGGAGCGAATTGAGATTTCTAGCATAAAACTTACTGGCTTTGACGCATGACTAGTAATATCAATATCTTCGTGTATGCCCTCACCTACTGTGCGGGTCAAAGTGAGACCCAACTGACCTCCAGGGATTTCTCCGTTGTCGGTCAGCACTAGGGAATTGGTGAAATAAAAGCGCGCTGAATAATAACTTATAGCGCTGGAATTCAATAGACTCCAAGTATTTCCATTAATATAAATCTGGTAAAAGCTAATCAGGCGAGTGTCTCCCGCAAAAAGACCTTGTTGGGTGGCAAAATCAATAGCACCCTGCTGGTTGGTCACCATAAAGATGCTGCCCTGGTTAATGGTGATGATTGGCGGACCTACAGCCACTTCAATAGCCATAATTTCCTCTCCTACGTGGTTAAATGAAGGATAATATATTTCTGGCTGCTCAGCTTCACCTGTCATATTTCCCGTTCGTTAAGACGGGTTTTCAGGATCAAAGGCTGAATCCCAGGCAGCTTGGTCAACAAACCAAGTTACGCCATTTTTTGCAGCCACCAGAGCTGCTGGAAAGCTGGAGGCGTTCGGCCGTCGCTCTAGAATATAGTGAACGAGCGGTTGTTTTTCTTTCCCAGACACTAGAAAAAAAGCACGGGAAGCAGCGTTGATAGTAGGTAGGGTAAGGGTTATGCGCCACTGAGGAGTTACCCCAGAGGGCGCAGAGACGACGGCCACCCAGCGTTCCTGCTCTTGTAGGACAGAGTCCCCTGGAAAAAGGGAGGCGGTGTGACCATCTCTCCCTATTCCCAAAAGAATCAAGTCTAACAAGTAAGATCGTTCGGAATTGCTAAAAAAGAAGTCACGCAAATCTTTTTCATAGGCATCGGCAGCCTTTGAAGGCTCTAGTTCCCCAAAAATTCGGTGGATATTCTGGGAAGGAATAGGAACTTTAGAGATGAGAGTTTGTAAAGCCGTGCCAAAGTTGCTCTCGGGATGGTCAGGCGGTACACACCGTTCGTCTCCCCAAAAGAAATGGATCTTGGACCAAGGAACTAGGTTGCTATACGTCGTGGCCAGTAACCCCAAAAGGGTTATGGGGGTTCGACCTCCAGACAAGCCTATAGAGAAAAAACCCATATCGTTTATGGCTAAGCCGGCTAATTTAATAATCTCTTCGGCCACTGCGCAGCTTAATAATCTCAGATCTTGGAATATGCGCAACGATCTACTATCGTTCATATGTTTTGGAAATTGATTCGCCCCGCCTCTAGCGGACCCCAACTTCCCGCGGGATAGAAATACAGAGGTGGTTTTTGTTCCAATAAAGGGGCGTAGATTCGCCATGAGGCCTCGGTCACATCCGCACGGATGAAAAGGGTCTTATCGCCCCGCATTATGTCCAGTAACAAGGTTTCGTAGGCGTCGGGAAGGGGGCCAAAAGCCTCGGCATATCTAAAATGCAAACTGTGGGTCTGCAAAGTGATGGGCTCGCCAAGACTCTTTACTTCGAAGCATAGGTCAAATCCTTCGTCAGGTTGTAACGTGATTTCCAATACATTGGAGTGTATCTCACAAGACTCGAAGGGCATAAAGATCGAGACGGGCGCACTACGAAAAGTAACTGATATTTTGGTGAGCTGACGATGTAATCGCTTGCCTGTGCTCAAATAGAAGGGTACCCCCTGCCAGCGCCAGTTGGCTATATAAAGCCGAAGAGCCACAAAGGTTTCAGTTTGGGAATCCGAGGTCACCCCCGGCTCCTGCCGATAGCCGCTTACTTCCTTACCATTTATTTGCCCTTCTGTGTACTGGCCCAAGACCACATCATTCTCAATATGGACGGGCGTGAGTTGGCGAAGTACTTTCATTTTCTCGGTATGAATGGCGTCGGCTTCGAACGCCGCAGGGATCTCCATAGTTACCAAAGTGAGTAACTGGGTGAGGTGATTTTGGAGCACATCTCGCACGGCTCCCGCCTGTTCATAGTAGTTGGCTCTCCCTTCTATACCCAAGTCCTCAGCAACCATGATTTTGACGCTCTCCACTCGGTCGCGGTTCCAAAGGGATTCGAAAATGGGATTAGCGAAGCGGAAAACCAGAAGGTTTTGTACCGTCTCCTTGCCTAGGTAGTGGTCGATACGGTAAACTTGCCGCTCATCTAAGAAGCGGTGAATAAAATGGTTTAGTTCCCGAGCAGAATTATAGTCACGTCCGAAGGGCTTTTCGACAACTAGCCGTGTCCAGCCTTGGCTATGGTTGAGGCCAGCTTCGCCGAGTCCTTCAACAGTAGGCATGAAAGCAGTTGGGGGCAGAGCTAAGTAAAAAATGCGGTTTTGGGGAAGACGGTGAGCATGTTCTAGGGTGACAATGCGATTTGCCAATGCCCGGTAATCTGCTGGAGTTCCTGCTCCCAAGGTCTGATAATGGAGGCACTCCTCGCACCAGCTAGAGATTTGTTCCTCAGTAGCCAGTCCCGCAGCGGTAAGGGCGTCGTGGGCCCAGGAACGAAAGCCGTTATCGTCCATATCGGCGCTTCTAGCCACGGCAAGCAACTGGTGGTTATCGGGTAGCTGGTTCTGAATAGCCAAACGGTAAAGGGCAGGTAGTAGCTTGCGACGCATCAAGTCGCCCGTGCCTCCCATAATAACGAAAAGATAGGGTTCGAGCCGAGTCTTGTCCACGTTATTTCTCCTGTTTGGTCGCGTGACCGCCGAATTCGTGGCGCAAGGCGGCCAACAATTTATCAGCAAAGGAAGAGGTGTCCCGTGAGCGGAGGCGTTGCAATAGGGAAAGGCTAATGACTGGAGCTGGCACATCGAGGTCAATAGCTTCGAAAACGGTCCAACGGCCTTCTCCTGAATCCTCAACGTAGGGTGCTATATCTTTAAGGTCGGGGTTATTAGAGAGGGCTTGAGAGATTAAGTCCAACAGCCAAGAGCGCACAACACTCCCGTAGCGCCAAATTTCTGCTACCTGATGTAGATCGAGCTCTAAGGCATCTTTCTTTCTAAGGATGGAAAATCCTTCAGCGAGGGCTTGCATCATCCCGTACTCGATTCCGTTATGGACCATCTTAGTGAAATGCCCAGCTCCGCTGGGCCCCACGTAGCCCCATCCATGATCTGGAGAAGGGGCCAAAGCCTTGAATAAGGGGCTGAGGGGTTCGGCCGCTGCTCTATCGCCGCCAATCATCAGGCTATAGCCTTCGGTAAGTCCCCAAATACCACCACTGGTACCCACATCCACCAGATAAAGCCCTCGTTCCCGAAGTATGGCTGCCCTGCGTAGGGTGTCTTTGTAGAATGAGTTGCCTCCATCGACGATGATGTCACCAGAGGTAAGATGGGGAAGCAAAGCCGCTATGTTCTCGTCCACGGGCTCCCCCGCGGGAACCATAAGCCATATTACGCGGGGCATAGCGAGTTGCTGAACAATATCCTGGGGAGAGGTAGCACCAATAGCGCCTCTTTCTATAGAACTTTGTATGGCTTCATGTTTTTGGTCGTATACAACTACTTCATGTCCGTTACGTATCAGCCTCTCGGTTATATTGGCGCCCATACGCCCCAAACCGATCATACCCAATTTCATGCCACACCTCCTAGAGGGCATACTAGCATTCGTGTCTACAGTATCTGTCTCAACTCTCTTAGTCCTACGGCCACATCCTGGCCTAAGTTCACCCGGATAATACGCCGCCCCCTTTGCCTAAGGGCCAAATAATCACCCAGGGCTTGGGCATAAATTAGCGTGCCAAAAGTGAAATTGGCTTGTGGGACTGGAATGTCCTCGATTGGGTCATCGACCAACTGAAGAAAGAGACCGGTATTTGGTCCGCCTTTGTGCAGTTGTCCTGTAGAATGCAAGAAGCGAGGGCCGTAGCCGCAAGTTGTGGCCAACCCCTGGCTCTGGCCCAGGGCAAGGCGAAGGTCTTGCAGAGCAGAAGAGGTCGCGGTACTAGCAGGTAGGAAAGCCTGAATCGCTATATAGTCACCTTCCCGGGCTTCAGAAAGCCAAGCCTTCATAGATGAGCCGAGTGCATCTGGCGATGAACTAGATATCTCCTCGACCTTAGTTCTGGGGATATAAGCACGAGCCATCGCCTCCTGAGCCAGTTCTTTAGTTAGCTCTACGTCGGGCTGGTTAAAAGGATTTATGCCCAATACTGCACCAGCGCTTGCCACGGCCATTCCCCATCGGAAAATCTCCTGCCCCAAGTCGGCCTTTTCCTTCAACCGAATGCGCACTACCGGGTGCCCCCCGGCCTCAAATCTTGACAGTTGCTCTTCTAAATCTGAGGTTTGATCGCTTTCCAGCAACAGACCTACAAAAAGTCGGTCAGAGCCGTAAAACTTAGGATCGAGAAGGTGTTCGTTTACGATTGGGACTATGCCTTTGCCTCCCTTCCCAGTACTTTCGGCTATGAGTTGTTCCAGCCAATCCGGAAAGGCCGCCAGCGAGTGCGAGGTTAAAAGGGTCAACTTGTCTATCTTACTATTGGCCAGTTCTCCCAAAGTGGCACCTAGAGCCAGGCTGGAATTGCTAGACTCCGAAACACAGAAGGCGTTGGACTCTGCTGCCACCCAAGCTCTATGTAGCAACTGGCTAACGTCCAATCCCATGATGGCTGCTGGCAATAGTCCGAAAACGGAAAGAGCAGAATAACGTCCACCAATGTCAGAAGGGGCCTGGAAAACATGGCGGAAGCCATTTTTGTTGGCCAACTGCTCTAAGGGAGAAGCGGGGTCGGTTATGGCTGCGAAGTTACGGCCTGGGCTATTAGTGATCTGGTATATACGCTCCCAGAAGTAGCGAAACAAGCTGAGGGATTCGATAGTCGTACCAGACTTGCTGGAGACTAGAAACATAGTTCGGCCTAGGTCGAGTCGAGACTCCATAGCGCGTATAGTGTCGGGGTGAGTACTATCTAAAACTAGTAGCTCTGGAAAGCCCGGCGCACTGCCGAAAGTGCGCTGAAAAACTTCGGGAGCTAAGCTGGAGCCTCCCATTCCTAGAAGCAGGACGGTGTTTACTCCCTCATCTTTAATTTTTTGTACGAAGTCTTGTAAGGGAGCCAGGCATTCAAGCATAACCTCGGGAAGGTTGAGCCAGCCTAGGCGATCGGCTATTTCAGGGACAGGTTGAGGTGACCATACAGTAAAATCCTTTCGCCAAAGCCGCTGCAGGAGATGTGATTTCTCCCAAGTTTGCAGCCGATGCTCCATTTTACCTTGACTCGCTCCCAAGCTCAGCGTTTGGCGGTCAGCCTCGCCAGACAAGATAATTTGACGTTTTTTTTCTATTGATGTTATGAGTTGATCTAATGATTTGCCAAAGGCATCCACTCCCTCTACCTGAAGTTGTTCAGTTATGGAGTTAAGGTCAATATCAAGGTCAGCAAGGCGAGCCAGACGTTCTGCAGCTTCGTCAAGGCCTTCGAGCAATGATAAACGAACCTTCCCATGATCTCGAAAAGTATCGAAGGTTGCGGGGGGCATGGTGTTGATAGTATCTGGGCCTATGAGCTCCTCTATGTAGAGCACATCGGAGTAGGATGGATTCTTGGTGCCAGTGCTAGCCCAAAGGGGACGCTGAACCCGGGCCCCTTTCTGTCGGAGGGGGGCGAAGAGCTCTCCGTAAAAGATTTCGCGAAAGCGGCGGTAGGCCATTTTGGCATTGGCTATTGCGATTTTGCCCCGCAAGGCGAGAGCCTCTGGAGTGCCTACTGCTTCTAGGGCGCGGTCCACTTTAGTATCTATGCGACTCACGAAGAAGGAAGCTACTGATGCTACCTGGCGAGGCTGAGGATGATGATGCAGGCCACGTATATAGGCATTAGCCACAGCCTCATAATGAAGCAACGAGAACATCAAAGTGATATTCACGTTGATTCCTTCGGCAAGAAGGGCCTCGATAGCGGGTATACCTTCTGGAGTAGCGGGGACTTTGATCATAAGGTTAGGACGATTCACTTTGCCCCAAAGCCCTCGAGCTTCAGCGATAGTGCCGGCAGTGTTGTTAGCTATTTGGGGCGATACTTCTAGAGACACAAATCCGTCCAATCCCTCGGTTTTATCATAGGTGGGCCGCAAGATGTCGGCGACCATTTGTATATCTTCCACCGCCAATTTTTCATACAGGGTTTTAGCCGAGGCATCCGGATCGCTTTCGATAAGATCATGCAGAGAATCATCGTAATCAGTGCTTCCATCAATGGCCTTTTCGAAGATGGTAGGGTTGGCGGTCATGCCACTGAGTCCATCTTCCTCCACCATTCGTTCAAGTTCACCGCTGGTAATGAGACTACGGCGTATATAATCTAGCCAGATGGCCTGACCTTGTTGTTGCAAGCTTTTAAGAGGGTTCATCGCACATCACTCCTCCTTTTTCTGTTTAGCCAGATAGCGTAGCTCAAGCTCTCTAATTTTGTTGAGGCGGCGGAGGTGGCGTTCCTCGCCGGAAAAATTGGCCTGAAGAAAGCGGCTGACAAATTCTCGGGCAAGTTCACTACCGATAACCCAAGCTCCTAACACCAGTATGTTCATATTATCGTGCTCTACGCCTTGATGAGCAGAGTAACTATCATGGCAAAGACCTGCCCTAATGCCCGGGATTTTATTTGCAGCAACAGAAGCGCCTACTCCGCTGCCACAAATTAGTATGCCCCGCTCCGCTTGTTTTCTTAAGAGGGCATTAGCTACAGCCTCAGCGTAGTCCGGATAATCCGTCGGCTCTTGGCTATGAGTACCTAGGTCGAGAGCAAGATGACCTTGCTGCTCCAAATAAGGGATCAAGGCTTGTTTTAACTCAAAACCAGCGTGGTCGGCACCTATGGCCACTTTCATCTTTTTTTCCTCACTAATGCTTCGGCTCGCTGAACCACATGGTCCACGTTGTACCCCAACTTATCATAAACTATTGCCCCGGGAGCTGAAGCACCGAAGCGGTTTATTCCAATAACATCACCATCTTCGCCCACGTACTCCCGCCAGCCCTGAGTGACTCCCGCCTCTACCGCCAGCTTGGGCACATCAGGAGGCAGCAATTCGGCGCGATAATCCTCAGGCTGAGCATTGAAGAGCTCCCATGAAGGCATGGAAATCACTTCTGTGTGGATGTTGTTACGTTCCAATGCCTCTTGGGCCGCTAGAGCGAGATGCACTTCCGAGCCAGTGGCAATTATGATAATGTCAGGGCGTCCGCCTTCGGCTTTGGCAAGAACATAAGCCCCTTTGGAGACGCCTTGAGCAATAGGGTAGCGGCCTGGGTCGAGAACAGGAATCTTTTGCCGGGTTAAGGCCAAGGCAATAGGGCCATCACGGTATTGGACAGCTAATCGCCAGGCTTCCACGGCCTCATTGGCATCGGCTGGTCTTATTAGAGTAAGGCCGGGGATAGCCCGCAGGCTCATAAGATGCTCTACGGGTTGGTGGGTAGGACCATCTTCTCCCAGGGCAATGCTATCGTGTGTGAAGACAAAGATGGAGTGTATCCGCATCAGCGCTGCCAATCTGATGGCAGGACGCATGTAGTCGGAGAAGGTAAGGAAGGTGGCACCGTAGGCCATTACACCGCCATGGAGGGTCATTCCATTAACAACTCCCCCCATAGCGTGCTCACGAACACCAAAGTGGATGTTGTGCCCGCAAGCTTCATCGAAGCCAAAGTCTCCGTATCCTATGAGAAGGGTCTTGGTGGAAGGAGCCAGGTCGGCGGAGCCTCCGATAAAGGTGGAAAGATGCTTAGCTAGAGCATTCATTGCTTTTCCCGAGGCCTCTCTGGTAGCTTTGGGGCCCTGGTCTGGATGAAAGCTGGGCAGTTCCGCATCCCAACTAGGAGGAAGTACGCCTGCAATTACCCGATCCAGAAGCTCGGCCATTTCGGGATAATCTAGGCGATACCGCTCAAGTTGGGAGTTCCATTCATCTTCAAGTTGAGCGCCTCGCTTGAGGGCCCGCCGGAAGTGAGCAAGTGCCGTATCAGGCACATAAAAAGTGGGCTCTAAAGGCCAGTTCAGGGCTTCTTTTGTGGCCGAAACGGCCTCTGGCCCCAGGGGTTCGCCGTGGGCCTCAGCCGTATCTTGTTTGGGACTGGCGTACCCGATATGAGTCCTTATGATAATTATGGAAGGCCGCTCCTGTTCCGCATGGGCAACTCGAATAGCTTCCTCGATTGCAGCTAGGTCGTTGCCATCGGATACCCACAGAACCCGCCAGCCGTAGGCCTCAAAGCGACCCTCTACAGCCTCGGTAAAGGCTAAATCAGTTTCTCCCTCTATGGAGATGTGGTTGTCATCGTAGAGGTAGATAAGCTTATTAAGTTTAAGGGTGCCCGCCAGAGAGGCAGCTTCTGAGGAAACCCCCTCCATCAGGTCGCCATCCGATACGATGGCGTAAGTGTGATGATCGATAATAGGTAATCCGGGTCGGTTGAAGTAGCCAGCCAAGAAGCGCTCGGCAATAGCCATTCCTACTCCCATGGCAAAACCCTGTCCTAGCGGCCCGGTAGTAGCCTCAACACCAGGAGCTAGGCCGTACTCAGGGTGACCAGGTGTCTTGCTTCCCCATTGCCGGAAGCGTTTGAGTTCATCTATGGGGAGATCGTACCCATAAAGGTGAAGCAGTGAATAAAGAAGAGCAGAGGCGTGACCGGCGGAAAGAATAAATCGGTCGCGGTTGAACCAGTTTGGGTTGTTAGGGTTGTGTCGCAAAAAAAGGTCCCAAAGCACGTAGGCCATCGGCGCTGCCCCTAAAGGAGTGCCTGGATGGCCGGATTTGGCCTTTTCTACAGCATCAACGGCCAGAAAACGTATGGTGTTTATACACAATTGATCAAGGTTTTCGGCAGAAGTCATATTGTGCTCCATAAATTTAGCACGATAGGACAAAATGCGTGGGTGATAAAAGGTCACACCCACGGGTTCTTAGATGGCGAAAAATGTCCTTCTTTTAAGCTTTTTTGAGGATTCCGTGAAACGGATGATATTAGCTAATTAGATGATTTGCGTTCTCATCCGGCACCTTAAGCCAAAAGGAAGAACTACTGGGTATGACTACAAAGCGAATTATAAGATGAAAATTGCTTTTGTCAAGGGCAACTCGCCAGTACAATTGGGCCTTTTTAGCCCTTCATCTCGTAAAAGATGGCGCGCCCGGAGGGATTCGAACCCCCGACCCTCGGTTCCGAAGACCGATGCTCTTGTCCGCTGAGCTACGAGCGCGTGGGGTGAGCGGAGGGATTCGAACCCTCGATCTCCAGGGCCACAACCTGGCGCCTTAAACCCCTCGGCTACGCTCACCACGAAAGAGAGAAAACCCCAGGGAGCATTTTAGTCTAGCATGGCTGAGGGAAGAGGGTCAAGGCAAGCCCCACCCGCCATCCTCAGCTAGGGCAACAAAAGCAAGGACGAGGACAGGGTCGAGTTGTTTCCCCTTCACCCGTTCCAGTTCCTGAAGAGCTTGGGCCAGAGTCAGACGAGAGCGATAGGGCCGGTCGCTGGTAATAGCGTCGAAAGAATCGGCCACAGCCAAGATCCTAGCCCCCAGGGAAATGGCTGCGCCCACCAGACCATCGGGGTAACCCGTACCATCGTAACGTTCGTGGTGATGCCGGATCATATCTAAAACTTGGCCATCTCTACCCAAGGGTTGCACTATCCTCTCCCCTAGTAGAGGATGCCTCTTCATCTTTTCCCACTCTGTGGATGTTAGAGGCCCCTTTTTAAGGAGAATGGATTCTTCAATGCCAATCTTGCCCACATCGTGGAGCACGGCGGCTCGCCTTAGACATTTCTCTTGGTAGGGTGAAAGCCCCAGCTTTTGAGCAAAGGAAGTGGCATACAGGACAACCCTCTCGACATGCCCCTTTGTATAAAGATCTTTGGCCTCAATGGCATTGGCCAAAACCACCAAAAGCCTTTCCATGTCTATTAGCTCTTCGTTGAGGCGTTTAGCCTTAACTAATGAGCCTACTCGGGCCAAAAGCTCCCCCTGGTGAACCGGCTTGGTCAGGACATCGTCGCATCCCGCCTCCAGGGCCCTTACCTTATCCTTCATTCCGTCAGAGGAGACCAAAATGATAACGGGAATGAGCCTAGTAGCCTCTTGGTTCTTCAACTGTGCACACACCTCGCAACCTGTTAACCAGGTCATCCTATCGTCGAGGATAATAAGATCAGGGAGTTCGGTTGACACCTTGTCTAAAGCCTCTTGACCATTGGCAGCCGTGACCACATCATAGCCAGCCACTCGGAGCATGGCGGAAAGAAGCTCACGGTTATGAGCTACATCGTCAACAACTAGAATCTTAGCCATTTCCAACAAGGAAGCCTCAAACTAAAATAAAATTGGCTGGGGAAGGAGGATTCGAACCCCCGCATACGGATCCAGAGTCCGCTGTCCTACCGCTAGACGATTCCCCAGCGCAGGACGATTATAGCTATTTGGCACCGTTACGTCAAAGCTATCAGGCTTAGGGTTGCTTACCAATTGGCCCATTTTGCTTACCACTTTTTGACTAGCAGGACGCTTACCATGCTTGATTTGTGATAGGTAGGAGTGACTTACGCCCAATTCCTTAGCTAGTTGTCTTAGAGATTTCTGGTTCATTTCTTGCCGCTTTCTGTTTTCTTTTCCTAACATAGTCTAGGCTGAGCACTACCCAGTCATGCCCCAGTTTTTTGCCCTCTATTTCACCCCTTGCAAGCAATAACCTTAGATGCCTCTCGGATAAGCCTAGTTTGGATGCAGCTTCTTTGACACTGTACATGATGCAAATATAACCGATAGCGGTTATAAAGTCAACACCTATCGTAGATAGCAATTCAAAGTTGGCTTTGGAGCTTGATTCGGGAAGTAGCCTAAAATGGCTATTCCCAAACGCAGGTTTAAGTGATACTATGACCTGGAAAATGGTAGGGGAGATGAAGCGTTGAAACGTATATGAAGACTACTTCTAAGGTAGGATTTTACATTGCTTTGATTATCGCTTTTACTCTTATTGTGGGTGCATGTTCTGGCGAAAGTGAGAGAAAATACAAACAGCGGAGTGAAAACGAGTATAAAGCTGTCTTTGGGAAAGCGGCTTCGGAGATAAGCCAAGCGGGTTATCCTTTGGCAAGGGCTATGACAGCTTTTGCTGAGTGCAAGACAGAAAGTGAGTGCTCAGATTCGGCTCAGAAGTTCGTGATAGAAGCCTCGAAATATCTTGACCTTTTGGAGTCGAAAACCGCAACCCTTTCGGGGCTTACTCCACCTGTGGCATTTGAGCGACTACATACCATATATCTTGAGCAGATGCAGAAGCGTGAAGAAGGCATGCGCCTTTATATACAATGCGCCCAAACTTTGAGACAAGCTACGTGTGATGCGGCTGATAAAGCATGGGCTGAACAGCAGGCTATGCTTACACCGTTTTTGGACGAGATAGAGCGGCTTGGAACTGGGCGCTGATGGGTGGGGAGAGTTTTATAGTGCTAAGTTTGGCGTTGGGGGATAAACAGCCTTTCGAGGCGCAGCCAATTTTGACGACATGGTTGACACTGTAGGACTGAGAACGCCTTAATCCGCCAAAGCGACCGCCAATCTTACTCGTAAAATGTCTGTGTATTATCTGCCCCCCGCTCAATGCTGAGGTGGGAATAGGTGTTCAGTTAACTGCGCCGATATAATGCAATATGGCTTTGAGCTATCTTAGCAGTGCTCTATAGTGCTTCACGCTATCCTCAAACTTGACCGACCGTGTATATCTCAAAACCATGTCAAGGCTTTCCCAGCCCCCTAGTCGCATGATATGTTCAATGTCCATTCCAGCACGGTGAAGGTTAGAAGCAAAGGTTCTCCTGAAAGTATGAGGGTTACAAGGCAATCCAGTCTCTTGCTTTAGCCTCTTAAGCATAGAGACAATACCCCAAGCCTTCATATGCCAGATATTCTCCCCAGTGCCGTTTTGGTCAACAATCTCTCTAAGCAACTTAGCAGTCCTTTCGGTGAAGACAGCCTTTCTTTGCTTGTTCCCCTTTCCCCAGATGGTTACAGTGTAGTTTAGCCAATCAATGTTACGTGCCTCTATGCCAGCCAGTTCGCTCAGCCTCATGCCTGAATCGGTAAACAGGGAAATAATCGCTTTGTCTTTCAGGTTTTCGGCTTGCCCAACAAGGTAGCTAACCTCTTCATTCGTTAGTGACGGTAGTATCTGCTTTTCGACTTTCGGTGCTTCAACAAGTAAGATCGGATTATCCTGTAGATTGAGCTTGAACCCTGATTTTGGTGAGTACAACCAGTTGTAAAATACCCTTAGCGCCCTGAAATAGGCGTGCTTACCACCGTTGCTACATTGTAGGAAATCCAGGAAACGAGCTATGTCTTGACCACTGGTATTGAGGCCGATGACAGGGCTAGAGTGCCTAAGGTAGCCTTCGTAGAACTTTAGAGTCTTTCGAGAAAGTCCTTGCCTTCGAGATTTTAGGAAAATGCTTACCAATTCACGGCTAGGAGCAATATCCAGAGTCCGCTGTCCTACCGCTAGACGATTCCCCAGCGTAGCCCTATTTTAGCAAAAGTGGCCAATTTCTGGCAATCAGAGCCCCTAGGCCTATTCTACGATAAGTTTTCCATCTTAGTTAAGGCGACTTCCAGGCGCTTGAGGCACCGTTCCCGCCCCAAAACGGCCATAGTCTCAAAAAGGGGTGGGGCTGCAGTACGTCCAGTAACCGCCACTCGCAATAGGCCAAAGAGCTGGCCAGTTTTTAGCCCCATCTCTCCAGCCAGGGGGCGAAGGACCCCCTCCAAAGCTCCGGCTGCGAAGGTGCTGAGGGCTGCGATCCGGTCTCGGCTGGCGATCAAGGCCTGTCCGCTGACGTCGGTGGAGATGTTCTTAACCTTGAGGAGCGAGGCGTCGTAATCAAGTTCATCGATAAAAAAGAAATCGGCTAGCTCCACTGCCTCGGCCAGGGTACGCATCCGCTCTTGAATGAGGGGCATGATCTGAGATACGTAGCCTTTAGATAAAGGACGCGCCACAATTGAAGGAAGCCCAGCTTCCAAAAAGGGTAGAGTGCGTTTCACCAGCTCCTCTATACTTAAACCGCGCAAGTAGACCCCATTGAGCCAGCGAAGCTTTTCCAAATTGAAGATGGCTGCGGTCTTGCCGATACGTTCCAGGCTAAAGTGCCTCACTAGCTCTTTTCGGTCTAAGAGCTCTGTCTTATCATCCAATGACCAACCCAAAAGGGCCAGGAAGTTGACCATGGCCTGGGGCAAATAACCCTGCTTTTTATACTCTGTGGTAGCGGTGGCCCCGTGGCGTTTGCTCAATTTGGCGCGGTCGCTCCCTAAAATCATGGGGAGATGAACAAACTGGGGTGGGTCCCAGCTCAAGGCCTGATAAAGGAGACAATGTCGAGGGGTGCTGGCCAGCCATTCATCGGCTCGAAGCACATGAGATATCTTCATAAAGTGATCGTCCACCACATTGGCCAAGTGATAAGTAGGATAGCCATCGGATTTAAGGAGGATGAAGTCATCCAAAGCAGCGTTGGTAAAAGTTACATCGCCGTGTACAAGATCATGGAAGATGGTGTCCCCTTCCAAAGGTGTTTTGAAACGAATCACGGGTTTTTCTACGCCGGCCGCCAAAGCCTCTCGTTCTTTAAGGCTCAAATTACGGCAACGACGATCGTAGCGGGGTGGTTCCCGTCGGCGCCTCTGCTCCGCCCTCATCTCTTCCAAGCGCTGGGGAGAACAATAGCAAGGATAGGCATATCCCTCATCTACCAATTGTTGGGCAAAGGCCTGATACAGCTCCAGGCGCTGAGACTGGAAATAGGGACCATAGGGCCCTCCTACCTCGGGACCCTCGTCCCAATCCAAACCCAGCCAGCGTAGGCTATCCAGAATGGCCCCTACCGCCCCTTTCACCTCCCTAGTGACATCGGTATCCTCAATACGAAGGATAAACTTGCCCCCGACATGACGAGCATAAAGCCAATTGAAGAGGGCCGTCCTAATATTGCCTACGTGAGGCTCCCCCGTGGGACTAGGAGCATAACGTACCCTGACGGTCTCCTCCATATTCATAAATACCTTTCTACCTCTGGAATTTGCCACCTATCTCGAGTTGCGTTTAATTTTAACACGACCACTAGGCCCCTTCAATCAACACCAAGGGCTTTTAGCCTAGAAATCGTGTGCGGTTCCCTTACTCCGGCGGATCAAAGACTCTCCAAAAACTCCTTTAGTTCGGCAGGAAGAGGCGCTGTCCACTCTCGATACTCTCCCGTTCCGGGAAGGCAAAATCCCAGTTTGTGGGCATGGAGAAAATGACGCCCCAAAAGGGAAGGCTTACGGCCATAAACGGCATCGCCCACCAGGGGATGACCAATGGCCGAGAAATGCACCCTGATCTGGTGAGTGCGCCCCGTTTCTGGGGCAATCTCAACCAAAGTATAACCCTCTAAATAGTCAAGGACCCGATAAACAGTTCGCGCCTCTCTGCCTCCAGAAACAACGGCCATACGCTGGCGATGGTGGGGGTCCCTGCCGACAGGGGCCTCAATTACACCTTCGGAAGTCGCAAGATGGCCCTCCAACAAAGCGAGATACTTTTTTGTTAGAGTGCGCTCCTTTATCTGGCGGGAAAGTTCCCTTCGGGCTATATCATTTTTGGCCACCACCATAAGCCCCGAGGTATCTTTGTCCAGTCGATGGACTATCCCAGGGCGGGGCGAGCCCTCCATCTGGGCCAGTCCAGGATAATAGGCAAGGAGGGCATTCACCAAGGTATGAGTGGCATGGCCTGGGGCAGGGTGAACTGTAAGGCCCGCCGGTTTATCCACCACTAAAAGATTATCGTCCTCATAAACGATAGCCAAAGGAATGGATTCTGGGGTTAATAGTGAAGGAGGAGCAGGAGGCAAAGTGATGGTAATTTCATCGCCGACATGAGGTTTGAGGCTGGCCTTGATCCGTTGCCCATTGACCCTTATCCAACCTTCGCCGATCAACCTTTGAATCTGAGAACGGGTTAGTTCAGGATGGTTTTGAGCTATGAACACATCCAAACGAATGCTAGTGCGATCGATGACGAAATGCCAGGTTTTCACGGCTATAGGGCTCTTAGCCTTAATTAGAAGCTTTTTCCCTTGACGGAGGGAAGAGGATAAAATAACCGAGGAGGATGACCCCTACCACCAAAGCCGAATCGGCCAGATTGAAAACAGGCCAAACCCGAATATCTATAAAGTCCACCACATAACCATAGCGGAGGCGGTCTATCAGATTACCCATGGCCCCCCCAAATTGCAGACTCAGGCTCACCTCTAAAAGAGTCTTACCGGGGGAAGAATAGCGATAATAAATTAGAATAGCCACCGCCCCCAAGACAGCGGTAAGGGCTAAGAGAAAGGTCTGATTTGCCAAAAGGCCAAAGGCGCTGCCAGAATTAGTAACATAAGTAAAACGGATAGCACTTTGGGACGGGTACGATTCGCCAGGTACAAGGTTGACCCGAATCAGAAACTTGGTTAATTGGTCACAACCCAGCACCATAAGAGCCAAACCGAAGAAGATCAAATCTCGGACTCGCCTATTCGTCAAGTCTCCTGTCTTTTCCATCTATTCTCATTCTAAATAACTCAGACTAGAAAGACAAGGAGCGTTCGAGCTCAAGCCGAGGGGGCCTCGCCGATCGGCTCAGTAGAATGGTTTCGCCCTTGCGATTGCGACTACGTTTAGAAGCTTTTTGGCATTGAGGACACACCGAAGCAATTACGGACTTTTTGCTGCTGCGGGCAAATATAGAACTTGACATAGGTATATAGCGAAGTTACACTAGGTCAAAACTAGGAGACATCAGGAATGGAGAATCACACATCTATATGGGCACCCTCCAAAAGGGCTCGCCATGAATGAGGCCTTGCTCGGTGCCGTTGGTGTTTCATCGGGTGCCGTAGTCTCGGACATTCCGCGGCCACCGCGTACCATTGTGCCCTTGGCGGGCCTTCCTCTCGTTGGGCTGGCCCTCGCGTTCCTGTTGTTCGCTGTCCTGAGTGGGTCACTGTGGGCTCTCATTTTGGCTCATGTGGGCGCTGGGGCTGCTTGGACAATCATTGACTTGTTCTTCGGGCTGGTGTTAGGCCCAATCATAGGCCGCATGCCACCTCAGGCCAGGCTGGAGGTCATTACTCGACTGATGCCCAAAATGTCTTTGATCATGCCTACGGTAGTCATTATCACCTTGGTTGCTGGATTCCAGCTTGGCCTCCGCGAGCAGGTGCTCTTCGTTACGCACCCATATCACGCCTGGATTCTGGCATCATTCGTGGTTGTTGGTGTGATGTCCCTAGTTGCCATGGGTGTGAACGAGCCAGCGAACCTGGCGGTACTATTTGAGCTGCGTAAGCCGGAACCGAACTTTGAACTGATCGGTCGGCTGATGCACCGGTTCGTTTATAGCGCGGCTGTGCTCGGCGCCATGCAGTTGACCACGCTGGTAATCATGACGAGGGTAGCGTCATGAGCAAGGCTGGGCGCGTAGGCGCCGGCCCGCAGGAGAAGAAATTGCCGCCGGTCGGCTTGGTGGGGACGTTGGCCCTTGGCCTTGCTATAGCCGGCGTAATTTACCTAACATCATACTTGCCCAAAGAACCTTCGTTTACTCCGGCCATCGGCTTCCTAGTGGCCGCCGCGGCGGCCGTAATGGTCAACGCCATCGCCTTGGCCCGCGTCCAAGGCTTCGCCTGGCGCATCTTCTTTGTGGTCGGCGGTTGGACCCTCTTGGGCTACGGGCTTATCTCCGGCCTACTAATGTTCATTTTCATCCATAACAACCTGCCGACCCGACAGTTGGCGTTTCAGATCGCCACGCTATTTGTGCTCGCTGTAGATGTACCTATGATGCTGGCTTTCTCGGTGGCTAGATACCAGCAATAAGCGCATTTCGTCTGGTTGAGATCTAGCTTTCTCTTGTGGGTCGAGCCATTTATAAAGACCAGATGGCTGAAGTGCTCTGCAGGCAGAACGCACCAAGTCACTGAGGAAAGACCTGAAGGGCGGCCAATATTCCTTAGCACTACCCCCCAAAACCCCCAAACATCCCCATTACCTCTATTCCCTCACCTACCCTTCTGCTTCGGGGGATAGTGTCATGCCAAAAGGCTCCGTCCTATCCCTAGCCTCGGTTGACAGCCCTCGTTGGACACCCCTATACTACCCCCAGAGAAAAGCGGCCTTGATCGATCTCCATACCCATATATTGCCCAGCCTGGATGACGGAGCCCAAACGGAAGAGGAGGCTCTGGCTATGGCTCAGGTGGCCCAGGGGGATGGCATTACCACCCTTGTGGCTACACCTCATAGCTTGGAGTGGACACAAAAAAGTAGCCGGACAGATATGTTAACCCGCACAGAAAGCCTTAATGCTACCTTAGCAAGGCATGGGATAGGACTAAAGGTATTGCCGGGCTTAGAGAATTATCTAACGCCGGACTTGGCTAAACAGTGTGGCAATGGCCTAGTACTGACCCTAAATGGCGGCCCCTACCTCCTGCTAGAACTACCTCTTCAGCAATTCCCTGTGTATACAGAACAGGTCATATTTGAGTTGCAGCTAAAAGGCATCATACCTATTTTGGCCCACCCCGAGCGCAATGTGGCGTTGCAAAAGGATCCCAACCTATTGCACAAGTTAGTAGAAAGAGGCGTTTTGGCTCAAATTACTGCGGCCAGCCTAATGGGCAATTTTGGCTCCGCCGCTCAAAAGGCCGCCGAGATCTTTTTAAGGCGCCGTCTAGTTCAAATTATAGCTTCCGATGCTCATTCCACTCACGGCCCTCGTAATCCCGTTCTCACCCATGGCGTAGCCGCCGCCACCAAGATAGCGGGGCAAGAACAAGCCCAAGCTATGGTAACCACCATACCCCAAACTATCCTGGCAGGACAACCGGTGAAGGTGGAGCCACCGCTAGCGGCAAGCCCTAAACGGGCCTGGGCCTTTTGGCAGAGGTGAGGGATGAAAGGACTCATCTTAAGCGGAGGCAAAGGCACCCGACTACGTCCCTTCACCTACACCGGTGCCAAGCAATTGGTGCCCGTGGCCAATAAGCCCGTCCTCTTTTATGCCATTGAGGATCTGGTGGAAGCTGGGATCACCGACATCGGCATTGTGGTGGGTGACACCGCTGAGCAAGTCATGGGAGCAGTGGGAGACGGCAGCCGCTTTGGAGCCAAAATTACTTACATCCGCCAGGAACAGCCCCTAGGCATTGCCCACGGAGTGAAAATCTCTGAACCCTTCTTGCAGAAGGAGCCTTTTGTCCTCTTCCTGGGAGACAACCTCCTGTGCGATGGCATACTCCCTCTGGTGGAAAAGTTTCGCCATGGAGGAATGCACTCCCTAATCCTTCTCACTCAGGTCAAAAACCCTCAGAACTTCGGTATCGCCGAATGCTATGATGGCAGAGTAGTTCGCCTCGTAGAAAAACCTAGGGAACCCAAAAGCGACCTGGCAGTAGTAGGCATCTACTTATTTGACCATCACGTCTTTGAAGCGATAAATAACATCCAGCCCTCAGCCCGGGGGGAGCTAGAGATCACGGAGACCATCCAGTACCTCATTGATAGAGGGTTTGCGGTTAAAGCCCACCATTTAACCGGACATTGGACAGATACCGGAAAGATGGACGATATATTGGAAGCCAATCGCTGGCTGTTGGAAACCCTGGAGGAGAAAATTGAGGGAACGGTGGATAGCCACTCTTCTATTTACGGTAAGTTGATTTTGGAGCCGGGGGCGGAGATAGTTAACAGCGTCATAAGAGGGCCAGTGGCCATCGCCCAAGGAACCAAGATAGTGAATAGCTTTATCGGCCCCTACACCTCCATTTATTATGACTGCCTCATCGCCAACAGCGAAGTCGAGCATTCTATAGTCATGGAGAACTGCCGCATCATGGACATCGAGCATCGCATTGGCGATAGCCTCGTCGGCCGCAGCGTAGAGGTCACCAAATCCCCGGCCAAACCTAAGACCTATAGATTGGTGCTCGGCGACCACAGCAAAGTAGAGGTGCTGTGAGAACCACTCTTATCTATGCCGGCATCTCAGGTACAGGATTTAAAACCTTAGGCCAGGGCATGGAGGGCGGCTGGATTAGCCACGGGCTGGCTATCCTCAGCGCCAGCGCCAAAGAGAAGGGTTTTGATGTAGACCTCATCGACCTACGTGTGCTACCCAATTGGGACGGTTTCCGGAATGAGATCAAGGCTCGTCAACCTACGGTGTGCGGCTTGACTATGATGAGCGTCGATTATAACCCAGTTATGAAGTGCATAGAAATTATCAAACAGGTGAACCCTGCTATTATCACTGTGGTCGGTGGTCCTCATCCCACCATTCTACCCCAGGAAGTTCTGTCCAACTCTAAGGTGGACTACATTGTCACTGGGGAAGGCGAAATCACCTTTCCTCAGCTCCTTTCCGCTATAGCCCAGGGCAACCAACCCCCAGAGCGCCTCCTGCCCGGCATCCATCCCGATCTAGACACCTTGCCCATCGCCGACCGACATCTTTTCCTGGAAGAGTGGCGTCGCGCTGGCTACGATGCCAACTCACCAGAGATACCCTTCGTTCCCGATCTTCCTTCGCCTTTCGTGACCATAATCGCCGGCCGCGGTTGCCGCTACCACTGCAATTTTTGCAAGCCCGCCGAGGATTACCTCTTCGGCAAGGGGACACGGCGACGCAGCGTTGAGCACGTAATGGCCGAGCTTCGCCACCTTCGAGATCGATTCCACTTTGCCAGCTTCATGTTCCACGACGATTGCCTCCCCGAGGATCGCCCCTGGGTTATGGAGTTCTGCCGAGCCTATCGGGCGGAAGGCTTTACTCAGCCCTTCTTCTGCCAGAGCCGGGCTGAGATCATCCTCTATCATGAGGATATGGTGAGGCTAATGGTCGAGGCCGGACTTAAGGGTTACTTCGTCGGCTTTGAAAGCGGCAGCGACCGGATGCTTCGTTTCTTGCGCAAGGGTACGACCCGGGAGGTGAACATCGCCGCCGCCAAAATCTGCCAGAAGTACGGCATCACTATCTGGGCCAACTATATGCTGGGCCTGCCCACCGAGACCGAGGACGAGGTTCGGGAGACCATAAGCATGCTCAAGGAGATCGACCCCGATTATTACAGCCCCGCCTTCTACACCCCCCACCCCGGCAGCGATCTTTACAATTATTGCACGGAACACGACCTATCCCTCATCGCCGACTACGATAGCTACCGCCGCAACCCCACCGAGCCCAAGATCAAAGGCCTGGACTTTGACTTCCTGAAGTGGGCCCTGACCGAATCTCAGCGCCGCACCCCCTGGAACGCCCTCAAACGGAAGGCACGTTATCTGTGGAAACGATATGCCAGCCCGAGTAAGGCGGTGCGGAGGGTGAAGAGGCTAGCTGTTGTACGGTCTTGAGGAAGAGACATGGAACTTGTTATTGGCTTAATCATAGGTTTGTTCACAGGAATGGTAGCGTTAGTCTTACTTCGTAGAAAACCGTCCACTATCGAAACACCCGAAATTGTAAAGGCGCTCACCGAGCGACTTGAGGATTTGGGAGCATTAAAGAGTAAAGTAGATACTGTTGCACAAGTACAAGACAGCCTACGAACCAATTTGTCGACTCTTGAATCAAAAATGGTTGATACAAGCAACAGTGTTAAAGACTCTGTATTGCGAAACCTAGGGGATGCACAAAAAACTCTAAGCGAGCTTAAAGGCGACCTGGAAACACGCAGACAGATGGACCGGGATCTACGAGAAAGTACTAAACGCATTGAAAGGGTAATAGTCGGCGGGCGAACTCGAGGCAAAGCAGGGGAAAACATTTTGACCGAAGCCTTGAGAATGCTTCCCCCCAACATCGTGGAGGCGAATTTCAAGGTGAAGGGCCATGTTGTAGAATATGCTCTCGTGCTAGCCGATAATAAGCGGGTTCCCGTAGATTCAAAATGGCCTAGTGCTGAACTATTAGAACGCCTGGAAGAAGAGACCGATATAACGAGACAGGCGCAAATTATAGAACAAATTGAGGCGGCCTTGAATTCCAAAGCGGCGGAAGTTGCCAAATATATTGATCCATCAGTAACAATACATCTGGGTATAGCGGCCGTCCCGGATGCGGCTTTTTACGTTTGTAGACACGCACATTTGGATGCCTTTCAGCACGGGGTAGTCTTAATGCCCTACAGTTTAGCTGTTGTATATTTGCTGTCGTTGTATCACGTTCATCTTCAATACTGTAGGACAGTGGATATTGAGAGACTAGAGGCATTCCTTACGCATTTGGAATCAGCTATGCAGAAGCTAGACAGTGAGCTAGAGAACAGAATCTCGCGGGGTGCAACTATGATAAACAACGCTTTTACTGAATGCAAGCGACTGGTCGGAGAGATGCGCTCCGCGGCCGCCGGTTTAAGAAGTATCGGATCAACCGCCGTAGCTGGACAACTCCCAGATGGTGAGCCAGATGGAACAAAAGCCGACGAGCAAATATGAGCATGAGCGCGTCAAGACAAGCAGTAATCCTAGGAAGTGGTAAGAAAATTAAAAAATCCATAATTGTCACCTCTTCCCAAGATAGCTCTATACTAATTGGGGTAACCTGATGCAAGAAGACAAAGCTAAAGAAGAGCTAAATGAACACAGATGGAACATCAAAGCAAAGCTTGATTTCTTTGGGCTAACTTTTGAGGATGTAGCCCCACTTGCCGATGAGTTGGGCCTTCATTGGACGGGGCTGGCAAAAAGTCCCCAGCCACCTGCAGCGAGTCCCTTGTGGGCTGAATTTTCGGTTATTCTCTTTATTTTCTCTCCTTTCGTAGCAAGTTTCTTTGCAGAACTAGGCAAAGATACCTACAAAGGTTTTAGACAACTCCTGAGAGCAGTGGCAAAGAAAGCTGAACACATTCGAGATCGAAGGGGCTGTGGTTACACAGTTGGTTTTGAGATAAATGAAGCAGACTCCTATAGCATCTTTGCCTTCATTCGAATACCTGAGGAGCAAACGCTGGCAAATGCATTACAACAAATTCCGAGTGTGTTAAATAATCTTCCAAAAAACAAACACGTTCTGGCCATTTTCGACGCCGACAAAGGGACTTGGCGATGCGAAGAAGCTTCCCCCGAGATAGAAGCAGAATTCAAGTGGCTTAGAA
>JACQTR010000080.1 GCA_016210705.1 Chloroflexota bacterium
GCCAGGTTATAAACAAAAGAATCATAATTATCAATGATTAGTATCAAGGAGCCTCCTGATTCAGGGCCTGAAGGAGGGCTTTGGCCTTGTCCAGCGTCTCCTGATATTCCGCCTGGGGGTCGGAATCATAGACCACGGCTCCTCCCACCTGGAAATAGGCCTTGCCTTCTTTTACCAAAATAGTACGGATGGCGATGTTGAGGTCGAGATCGCCGTTGAAGCTTATGTAGCCAATGGAACCAGTATAGATGCTCCGTTTGGTCGGTTCCAGTTCGTCGATGATCTCCATGGCGCGAACCTTGGGGGCGCCGGTTATTGAGCCACCGGGGAAGGTGGCTAGAAGGAGGTCGATGGCGTCTCGGCCTGGCTCGAGCTTGCCCTCTACTGTGGAGGTGAGGTGGAAGACGGTAGCGTAGCTTTCTAAAGCCATTAGCTCTCTTACCCGCACCGTCCCGTATAGGCAGACGCGCCCCAGATCGTTTCTCTCCAAGTCGACGATCATGATGTGTTCCGCCCGGTCCTTGATGCTCTCCATCAGCTCTTGGGCCAGGGCTATATCCTCCTCTTGGTTTCGACCTCGGGGTCGGGTTCCCTTTATGGGTCGGGTTTCCACAGTGTCGCCACGCCGCAGCAAAAAACGTTCCGGAGAGGCACTGACTACGGCTACCTCCGGGAAATTCAGATAACAGGCAAAGGGAGCAGGATTGATCCGGCGCAGCCTCCGGTACAGCTCGTATGGGGGGAGGAGGAGAGGTGTTTCTAGACGCTGGGAGAGATTGACCTCAAAAATGTCGCCTGCCTTGATGTATTCTTTGGCCGCCTCCACCGCCTTAAGGTAGCCCTGGTGAGTGAAATTGGATGTAAGCTCTCCGTTGAGGTTGGTATTGGCAACGGGCGCGGTGGACGGCGGTAATGAAGCTAGACGGAGTTTTAACTCCTCGATACGGCACTTAGCTCGACCATCTCTCTGCTCAATGGTAACGATGTAAGTTTTATCCATTTGGTTGTCGTAAGCTAGTACCGTGTCGTAGAAGGCAAAATAGCATTCGGGGAGTTGGAGGTCATCAACGGCGGTGGAGGGCAGGCGCTCGATAAAGGAAGCCAGGTCATAGCTGAGGTAGCCCACCGCCCCGCCTAAGAAGGGCACCGGCGCCGGCCCCTCGGGCTCCAAGGAATATCGACTCATGAGCTCCCGCAGAACCAGAAAGGGATTGCCCACCAGCCTCTCCACTCCCTCCCCCTGGATTAAGGTTATCTCCTGACCGCGGCTGCGCATGATCAAAAAGGGGTCGCTGCCCAGGAAGGAGTAGCGCCCCAGCTTTTCGGGGTCCATGCCGCTATCCAGCCAGAAGCTATAGGGTCGGCCCTGGAAAAAGGCGAAGGCCTGGGCCGCGTCCAAGGGGGTATCTATTTCTTCGATGATGGGATGCATGTAAAAGGCTTTTAGGCAACTTGGGTGTGATGTTTTAACATAGTGTTAGGGTTTCTCCTGGGTATTGGGGATGCCCGCCAGACGGGTGGCCAGGGCCTTTTTCTCCTCTAGGTTGGCCTGGCGCAGGATCATGATGCGCTGGGCCTGGGGGGAGCCGGCGCCATGCATCGACTCCACCAGGGCGGTATTGGCGGTCATGTTCTCGATAAGGCGGCAGATGCGGAAGCGATGCTCCATGGGTACCTCGGCCACGCCCTGGAAGTACTTGGCAACGTAGGGGCCTATTTCAGGGTGTCTTAAATCCTGCTCCGAGGGCAGAGTTGCGATGAGGCCGCCGGCGATATCGTGGACAAGGCGGGCTATTTCATAGATGAAGCGGGTAGTGTTTAGCTTGGCGGTGTTAGCAAGGAGGGGATCAACGAAATACTGACCTGAGGGTGTGGGCCGACCCTCGGCGGAGCAGGCGATGGAGCAGGCGTAGAGAGTCTCGGCCAGGTGCACCATCTCGGTGAGCTTGTCCCGAATATGGGCCGCTCGCTCGGTGCCCTGGTACTGGGCAGCGGTATAAGCAGCACCAACCAGGACGTCGGCCACGCCCGTCTTGCAGCCGCCGTAGTTTTGGCGATGGTAGGAGGCGAAGCGCTCCACCAAGAGGCCGGTGTATCCGTATTCGCCGCACATAAATACCCGTTCCCAGGGAACAAAGACATTATCGAAAACGATTAGGGCCTCGCCGCCCATGATTCCAAACTGAGCGTTGCCCTGGTCTATCTCCCCCTCCTCGCGGCGGGTATCGTTGGCCTGGCGCCCAAAGATAAAAGTGAGGCCAGGAGTGTTAGCGGGTACGGCAAAGGAGACGGCGTAGTCGGCATCCGCGGGATCCATGGCCGCCGTAGGCATGACCAGAACCTCGTGGGAGTTAATAGCCCCCGTCTGTTGGGCTTTTGCCCCCTGTACCACAATGCCATCGGCCCGCCTCTCTACCACGTGGAGATAGAAGTCGGGGTCAGCTTGCTGGCCGGGAGAGCGGCTACGGTCGCCCTTGGGGTCGGTCATAGCCCCATCCACCATGAGGTCGTGGGCCTGGATGTACTTCAGGTATTCCAGGAAACGCTGATGGTAGTTGGTTCCTTCCTTTTGGTCCATTTCGAAGGTTACACCGTAAACAGCGTTGAGGCCATCGAAGCCGACGCAGCGCTGGAAACAGGTGCCCGTTTGGCGACCCAAGGTCCGCATCAGCTTGACCTTGGTTACTAGGTCTTGGGCGCTGTGATGAATGTGGGTGAAACGGCTGATGGGCTGGCCAGTGAGGTGAGAGGTGGTCGTAGCTAGGGAGCCTTGTTCTGGGTCGTGAGCGAGGTCGTAGGTGACAGCAGCGGCGTTGATGTGGGGGCGAAAGGCGGGATGTTCCACTACATCTTCTATAATCCGTCCCCGATAGTATACTGGGCGCTTCAATTGCTTTAGGCTCTCGATATATTCCTGTCCTGTCATCATGGCTCAGCCTCACTGGTTTGGTATTTTGTCTTTGAAACCCTAATAGCTAAAATAACACATGCGTCCCGCTTTATACTACCTTCTTACCCAGGGCCCACGCCGAGAGGCCGAAGGGCAGGTTCAGCCGACGAAGGAGCTTGGCCTCCCCGAAAAGCACCGCCTTTAGGGCGGAATTGATGAACCTAGGTTCCTCTTTTAGGTCGGAGGTAGCTTTGACATTATGACTGGCTATTTGTTGACCACGGCGCGCGGCGGCCAGAGAGAAAAGGAGGGTGTTGGCGTAGGTGGTTCTTTCCACGGCCAGCCCGGCTGCCGTCATTTGACGTCTTAGCTCCCCCGCAGTGTAACGATGGCGGGTGTGGACAGCCTCATCGTGGCTGGCGCGCAGAAACTCATAGGCAGGGACTCGAATCAGGACTCGCCCACTCTCTTTTAGCACCCGTTTCATTTCCCTAAGAGCCTCTACATCATCGCCTATGGCGCGGTGATAGATGACGTCAAAGGACACAACCAGATCAAAGGTATCGTTGGCGAAGGGTAAGGGAATTAGGGAGCCTTGCACCACTGGGAACTGACCTCGAGTGTGGCATAGGCGTACCGCCTCCGGCGAAATGTCCACGCCGGTTACTTTGCCGTATCGTTGGAGATAAGCCGTGGTACCCCCTGTACCACAGCCGGCGTCCAACACCCTGAGGTTCCCGCCATTATCCAAAACAGGGTCGAGGAGGGCAGACATTATGGATCTCATGCCCTCGTACCACCAATGGTGGAGCTCCAAACGATAGAGGAGTTCGTATTGCTCCTTTTCCATGTCTCTGAACTAAGGGGAATGTTGATAAAATTCGCCGATCAGCGACGCTACCTTGGCCACTCCTTCCCAAGGCAGCTCGGGGAAGATGGGTAAGGAGAGGATTTGAGAGGCATGTTCCTCCGCCACCGGCAGGCTACCCGGTCCCAACCCTAAGTCAGCGTAGGCTGGCTGCAAATGTACGGGAATAGGGTAGTGAATGGACGTCATCACCCCATGGGATTTAAGGAACTCTTTCAGTTCCTTTCGGTGTCGAGTACGCACTACATACAGATGGTACACGTGTTGGCCGTAGGCCATTTCGCAAGGGGTTATTATCCCAGTGCCCTGGAGCAACTCATCGTAGCGCTGGGCGCGCTGGCGGCGGCCCTGGTTCCAGCCCTCTAGCTCCTTCAGTTTAACCCTCAGGATGGCAGCCTGCAACTCGTCGAGGCGGCTATTAAATCCCTTAACCACCGAAAAGTCTCTTTCCTGCCAGCCGTAGTTGCGCAGGCGGCGCACCCTTTCCGCTATCTTAGCGTCGTTGGTTACCACCATACCTCCATCGCCGTAAGCCCCCAAATTCTTGGTGGGATAAAAGCTAAAGCAGCCGGCATCACCTAGACTTCCCACCCTTCTACCCTTGTAGCTGGCCCCGTGGGCCTGGCAGGTATCCTCGATGACCTTCATACCGTGATCCCTGGCCAAGGCCAAAATCGTGTCCATATCAGCCGCCTGGCCGAAGAGATGGACGGGGAGGATAGCTGCCGTTCGGGGCGTTATTTTGGTCTCGATCTTAGATATATCTATAGTGTAGCTTTGGGGATGAATATCCACTAAAACGGGCACTGCTCCAGCGGCCTCAATGGCGGCCACGGTGGCCACCGCCGTGTTGGGCACGGTTATCACCTCATCGCCTGGCTTTACCCCACAGGCCACGAGGGCCAGGTGTAGAGCCTCGGTGCCCGATCCAACCCCTACCCCAAAGCCAGCCCCACAAAAACGGGCGAACTCCTCCTCAAAGGCGGAGACCTCGGGCCCCAGGATGAACCAACCGCTTTCCAGGACCCGGGCTACGGCCTGGTCGATCTCGGCCTTGATGGCCTGATACTGGCGGCGGAGGTCAATGGAGGGGATCATTAGTCTCTTCTTCGAGTGAGCGCAAGAGACGGTATGTTTGCGTAAGGCTTTTTAGCTCTTCGATGACCTCGGTCGTTTCTTTTCCCCACTCATACAGGCATACAAGACATCGGTATTCTGGTTCCGCTACCGACCGGAGGCCACAAGCAATACAAAGGTGCAGGCCTACCCCTGGGTTGTTGGCCGACCAGTCTTTTAGGTACTGCCGATCACTTTGCGACTTGCGTTCATTGGGAGCGAACTGTTGCAATACCGTGCTGACGAATTCACGGAAGTCTTCTTTTCGCGGATCCCACCCGAAGTATTCGACAACGTCGACGCCTAATTCACGGTAACAATACCGCCTTAAGAAGCTGAGTAGGTCTCGCACAATTGCGTCACATTGTATTCGCGAAAAGGCGAAAGAAAAATGCTGAATTTGATTCCTCAAAAATAAAGCTTGCGCCAAAACATCCATCTCGCCGTCAAGTAGCGTATGCGGTGATTGTTGGCGGAGCCGCTTGGCAGCCTCGGTCAGGTCGACGGAGCGCTGTTTCCCGGATGTATAGAAAATGAGATCGGGGCTAATCCTAGAAAGGCTTTCCTTAAGTAGCAGTTCAATGGCTTGTACCAAGTGAAGAATAGCCCATTTATGGTTGTAGTGGGCTGGAGGCGAATAATGAGCATCGTAGAAACGAGAATCTGACTCGCTGCGATCGTCCTCGTTGTCTTTAACCAGAGCGAGATGCTCAAGCGCGTGGAAGAACGAGTCCAGCCCGTTTTGGAGGAGACTAAATGTGAAACTCGCAGACGTCAAGGCCTCTCCCCGATCCTTACCAATACCTCTCCCCATGCTTCCGGTAGTAGGCCACCGTTCGCTCTAAACCATCTCGCAAAGATATCTGAGGCCGCCAACCTAAAGACGCTTCCACCTTCGTGTAGTCGCTATAGTAACTGCCGATGTCTATCCGTTTCCTTTCGGGAGGGAATGGAACTAAAGTGTAACTCCCGGAGCCACAAATTTCGATGAGTAAATGTACCAGTTCCATCAAGCTGATGGCCTCTGTCCCAAGATTGAAGACCTCTCCGTTGGCGTTCTCGTGGGCGGCGGCCAAGAGAAAGGCGTCTACCACGTCATCCACGTAATTTAGGTCCCTAAGCTGGGTGCCATCGCCAAATAGTTGAATCTCCTCTCCGTCCAAGGCTTGGCGAATGAACCAGCCGATGAAGCCCAGGCGATTGTGCTTAACTAGCATACGTGGCCCGTAGGTGTTGGTCAGTCGTAGAGAGGTGGCCCTTATCCCGTAGACATTGTTGTAGACGATGTGATACCACTCGCCGGCCATTTTGTTGATGCCGTTAACATCGGTGGGATGAAGCAAGTGTGTCTCATTCACGGGTAGGTAATCGGGGGCACCATAGATTTGACGGGTGCTGGCGAAAATGATTTTAACGGTAGGGTTGTGTTTTCTACAGGCTTCAAGGAGGGAAATCTGGCTGCGACAGTTGATCTCTAAGTCGGTGTAGGGATCGGTCATGCTATCGGTGTGGCTAACCTGCCCAGCCAAGTTGAAGATGAACTGCTGATCTCGCACCAGGTAGTCCATGCCGTTTTCGTCCCTGATATCGGCAATATTCACTGCAACTTTATTCTTTATATCAGCGATATTGAAAAGGTTGCCGCCATGATGGGGGATCATTGAATCGACCAGGAGCACCTTAGCCCCTAGTTCCACCAGCCGATGGGCCAGGTTGCTGCCGATAAAACCCAAGCCGCCGGTGATCAAAACCTTTTTGCCTCTAAAGGCCTTATCCAAGTCCACTACGCCACCACCTGCGGAAAAACTTTAGACCCACCAGACGCCACCATAAGGGGATGAGGGCCTTTAGCACTCGAAATATGCGGCGAACGTTAAAGAATTGGCTCTTACCATAGGCTCGGTTATAGTGGTGCACTGGCACTTGAGCCACCTTGAAACCGGCATTTTGAATTTTCTTCATTAGCTCTACGCAGATGACGCCGCTGTTTGATTCTAGCCCAACCTGATCGAAGACGGAACGGCGAATTAGACGGAAATCGCAGTCCACATCCTTCAATTTGAGGCCGAACGAGAGTCTGACACCCCAGTGATAGAGCCGGCCGATCAGGATGCGGTGTAGGGGATCGGAGCGACTGATCTTGTAACCATTGACCACGTGGACGCCATCGTAGAGAGCCGGGAGCAATAGGTTTAGTTCCCGTGGGTCATATTGAGCGTCACCATCGGTATAGAAGATGAGATCCTTGGTGGCGCTGGCGAAACCTGTCCGCAGGGCTCCGCCGTAGCCCTTGTTCTGAGGGTGGTGGATGACCCTTAAATGGGGGTATCGTTTCTCTAATTCTGTTAGAATCTCTTCAGTATAGTCGGTGCTACCATCGTTAACCACGATAACCTCATAATCATCGGTCAAGGACTCAAGGGTGGAGGTGGCTGAGATCACCATGCTGGCGATAGTGCCACCATCGTTATAGGCGGGGAAAAAAGCGGAGATAGAGGGCCTGTTCATCAGACGCTGCGGAAGACCACATAAACGCCGGCGCAGATGATGAGCACCCCCAGGATACGATTGGCGGTGATCTGCTCACCTAAAAGGAGCCAGGAGGCCAATACTACCAGGATGTAGCTGACGCTTAGCATGGGGTAAGCATAACTAAGGGCTACTCGGGATATAACGGAGAGCCAGAATATGGAGCCGGTGAAGATGCTGGCAAAGCCAACCAGGACATAAGGGTTAGAAAATGCCCGCCTTAGGGTAGGGAAAAAGACCTCGGAGTGGAAGCTAAGCTCTCCCACTACGTTCATACCATGCTTCAATAAAAGCTCCCCCGTCACCGAAAAGGTAACGGCCACTAGCAGGAGCAGAAAAGGTATTACCACTCCGGGCCTTTACACTTTAATACGTGACATTTTACGGTGGGACTATTGTCTTGTCAAACGATTGAGCTTCACGTCACCTGAAGCGCGGCCGACTATGGCTTTTTTACTAAGATTCTTAGAAAGGGGGCCAAACCTAAGGTTAAAAAGGCCAGAGCGGCTCCCAAGGCTGCGGTTAGAGGGTTGGTTCCAGCGATTTGGGGGCCGAAAGGCAACAGGTTGCTTAATACAAAGGCCCCCACCAGGGCGGCAGCCATGGGTTTAAGTCGACCCGGAGGCATGGCTGGGTGGATCAATCTTTTGCCCAAATATCTCACCCCGATAACGATGAGCAATAGGGTCAAGAAATTCAGCATGGTTTTTCTCTTAAAGACGGGCCCCGTATCGATGAGCTTGGTACGAGCTTCTCACTAGAGGCCCCGATTCCACGTGGCCGAATCCCATTCTTTCGGCTTCCTTTCCCAGTTCGTCGAACTCATGGGGGGTATAGTATTTAGCCACGGGTTGGTGGAGGGGCGAGGGGGAAAGATATTGCCCCAAGGTTAGGATATCGCAGTTTACCTGACGTAGGTCGGCCATGACCTCCAGGAGTTCAGCGTAGCCTTCGCCCAGCCCTAACATCAAGCCGGATTTGGTGATCATGTCTCGGCCTAACATCTTAGCTCTGGAGAGTAACTCCAAGGAACGGTGGTAGCTGGTCTGGGGCCTGACTTTTGAGTAGAGACGAGGCACCGTTTCCAGGTTGTGGCCCAACACATCGGGTGATGCAGCCACCACCATCATCAAGGATTCTTCCGATCCTCTAAAGTCGGGTACGAGAACCTCAATCTCACACTCTGGGCTATGTTCTCTTATTTTGGCAATGGTTTGGGCAAAATGGGCGCCGCCACCGTCGGGGAGGTCATCTCGGGTTACCGAGGTGATAACCACGTACTTTAACTCCAAGAGCTTTACGATTTGAGCTACCCGTTCCGGTTCCTCTGGGTCTGCGGCCTGAGGACGCTGGCTGGTGATGGCACAAAAACCACAACGGCGAGTGCATTTTTCGCCTAAAATAAGAAAGGTAGCCGTACCTTCCTCGAAACATTGACCAATGTTGGGGCAATGGGCCTCTTCACATACCGTGTGCAGGTAGGCTTGCCTGAGGAGCGCCTTCACTTTGAGGTAACGGGGCCCCCCTGGCATCTTTACTTTAAACCAAGGGGGGAGTCTTCGTTGCTGGGTCATCCTTCAGTTAGCTCGGTGCCTCACCAAGGCAAAGGGCCGTTAATTCTTTAGGGAGGAGGGTTTCGGCCATTTATTGGTAAATAATAAAGTCCATGCCTTGGATGCTTTGGTAGCTAGGTAGAAAGCGAGGCCTATGACCACGGCTCCCATCATCGCATCCAGGACATAATGGTTGGCAGTGGCTACTATCGAGGTAAGGGTAGAAATGGGCAAGAGTATCCCCAGCGCCTTCGCCCACCGAGGCCGAGCTAGCCAAAAGGTGCCTGAACCTACCAAAAGTGTCCAGCCAAAATGTAGGCTGGGCATAGCAGCGTAGGCATTATAGAAATTTTGTATTTGGGGCATCTCATAATTTACGGTGCTAAAGCCCAAGGTGTCCACAAAACCTAGGAAGGGGAAAAAGCGGGGTGGTGCCACTGGATAAAGGGCGAAAGATATGAAGGCCAACCCTGCTGAAAAGAGAAAGGTATTGCGCAAGAGGGTAAAATGCTGGCGCCGCCAGAAATATACCCAGATAAAGAAGGTGATAATAGCGGGATAATAGGCTACGGTATAAATATCATTGGCCAATCGCATAAGTAGGGGGACGCTAAGGAAAAATGTTTGAACATTGGCCTCTATTAAAAGACCTAACCTGCGCTCCCAATGCATTATGGTTAAGGCGTTACGAAAGGCCAGGTTTACTTTATCTTCGAGGCTGCCCCGAGTGAGGAGGTAGAAAAAATAGACAGATAGTATTAAAGCTGCTTCTTTGAAAAACCCTGGCCATGCCGCTTTCTCTTGCTCTTTTGCTGCAGGTTCCTTCATCCCGCCCTCCTTTCCTGCGATAGCTGACTGTGGTGGTGAAGGTGAAGGGGTACCGTTAGGCAATTGTAGCTAAATAGTGAGAGAGGTGTCAACCCTTTTGCCCCCACGGTGGTAATGGAAATCCCCTTATCTTATGAGCCACCATGTGAGAAAGTTCCAAAGTTATGATCTAGTTCATAATGATGCCGTACACCTGTAGACTAGGGGTATGCGTAACTTTGCACTTAACAATGCACGCTCCCTACAAC
>JACQTR010000008.1 GCA_016210705.1 Chloroflexota bacterium
GTGATTGGCAAGCAGGGTCGGGTAGCTCAGGCTATCCGTACCCTTCTCAGGGTGGCATCGATAAGGCAAGGCACTCGGGCCAGCTTGGAGATAGGTTAAAGTTTGGGGGGGGGGTAATTTGAGGGGGAAGGGCTTCTGTGCACTGGCGATAGCCATAGTGCTGATCCTGGGAACTATGGGTTGTGTACGCCGAGGTACCGCTACCGCCACCATCTCTCCTAGTCCCACTCCCCGCTCCAGCCCCACAGCTAAAGCTACCCCTACCCCTAAACCTACGGCAACACCTACTCTATTGCCCTCCCCTGCACCTCAACTCGCCAACATAATTGTTTCCCTCCCTGTTTCAGGTCAGCAGGTGAGGAGTCCCCTTCAGGTCACGGGCACAGCTAGGGTTTTCGAGGCCCAAGTGGTGATCCGGATAAAAAACGCCGCCGGAGCCATACTGGCGAGGAAATCGGCCTTGGCCTCGGCGGGAGCGCCCCAATGGGGCATCTTCACCACCGAACTAGCCTTCACGCCTCCTTCTACCCAGCAAGGGGCGACTGTTGAGATCTTCTCCGTCAGCCCCCGGGATGGCAAAGAGGAGAACCTGGTGACCATACCCGTGATCCTACTTCCGCAGTAAGGCCCACCAGGTGCGCGTTGGCATCGATGCTCGGCTTTTGTATTATGCTGCGGGGGGTATCAGCCAGTATATACGGGCCTTAATTGAGGCCCTCGCTAGGATCGATAGGGATGATGAGTTCATAGTTTTTCAGCAGCGTCGCGATAAACAGATTTTGCTGTCCCAGCCGAATTTTCGCCGACGTTCTCTTTGGACCCCTTGCCACCATGCCTGGGAGTCCTGGGCACTTTCCTTGGAACTGGCTCGAGCTAGAACAGACCTCCTGCACAGCCCCGACTTCATCTCACCTTCTTGGCTACGTTCCCCAGCAGTGGTGACTATCCACGACCTAGCTTTCCTTCGTTTCCCTCAACTGGTAACCGGGGAAAGCCGTCGCTATTATGGGCGCATAAAGCGAGCGGTAACTAGCGCCCGAGGGATTATCGCCGTCTCTGAAAACACCCGGCGGGATATGACCGAGCTTTTGGGTGTTTCACCCGATAGGGTGGACGTTATTTATCATGCCGCCGACGAAGCGTTTCGTCCCTTGGGAAATGAGACAAGCGCAGAGTTTTGTCAGCGCCGGGGTCTGCCTCCTTCTTTTATCCTTTGGGTAGGAACCATAGAGCCCCGTAAGAATCTGGTTACCCTCCTCAAGGCTTTGGCCATCTTACAAAGTCGAGGCCATCATTATCCTTTGGTGGTGGCGGGAGCTAAGGGCTGGTTGTACGAGGAGACCTTGAACATTATCGAAGACCTTAGCCTAACCTCGAAGGTTATCCTCTTTGGACAGGCTTCCAGGGAGGATTTGCTCATGCTCTATAATGCCGCTTGGGTTTTTGCTTTCCCTTCTTTGTACGAGGGTTTTGGTCTTCCTCCCTTGGAGGCTATGGCTTGTGGTACCCCGGTGATAAGCGCCAATACCTCTTCCCTACCCGAGGTCTTGGGAGACGCTGCCCTTTTGATCGACCCGGAAGATGTTGAAGCTTGGGCTGATGCCATCGCTCGTCTTTACCAAGACGAGGCTTTGCGAGATGAGTTAAAGAGCCGGGGCTTGGCCCAATCGGGCAAATACAGTTGGACCAAAACGGCAGAGGCGACCTTGGCCGTATACCGTCGGGTGGCGGGTCGATGAGGATCCTCTTCCTCACCCCTCAATTGCCTTATCCACCGCACAAAGGAACCAGCATCCGTAATTTTCATTTGATTAAGAACCTTGCTGTCCATCATGAGGTCCACCTCCTTACTTTCGTCAATGGGCCAACCGCTGAATTAGGGGTTCTAAAGGACTATTGTTCGCAAATCCATACGGTGGTTGCTCCTAAACGTTCCTCAATAAAGCGCTTTTCCACACTGGCCTTGTCTCTGAGGCCAGACCTGGCCCTGCGGCTAGTATCTCCTCAGTTTGCCTCTCAGCTCGATAGCTTACTAGCCACGGGGAATTTCGATCTGGTTCAAGTGGAAGGTCTGGAAC
>JACQTR010000075.1 GCA_016210705.1 Chloroflexota bacterium
CTTCTACTCCTGGGCAAAGATACCAAGAGACCAAAAGGTCGGGGGAGCCATCTCGTAAGGCAAACCTGGAGAGGGTTTATTCGGGTGTATTTGGGTAGTCCTGGGGGTGGGGAGGGGGGAAATGGTTCGACAACTTGTTTTGCGTTTTCTAGGAATCGTAATTCTTGGTTTTGGTGGGTGGAGGCTGGGGCTCCGTCTAGAGGGGGGGGAGTTCGGAAGCTTAACTTGGGGCAGTATCCTGGTGGGTGCCCTCTTGGGGTTAGCGGTTGTCCCTCTAGTACCCAGGGCTCTAAAGGGGTTTCAGAGTAGAATAAGGCAGATACCCGCTCATAGTTTTATTGCGGCCACGGTGGGGTCAGTTGTGGGGTTGGTGATGGCTGCTCTATTGGTTCCCGCGCTATCTTCGTTGCCGGGCCGCACAGGTGATCTTCTGCCCATAGCTGTGGGCTTGGTTTTGGCCTTTTTGGGGGCCGCCATAATGGTGATGCGGGGGCAAGAGATTATCCCCCTCCTAGGCCCCTACCTTCCCAGCGCCGAGGCGGCCATAAGGCGCGGCGCTTCCCGAGGGGAGCCTATCCTCCTGGACACTAGCGCCATCATCGATGGCCGTATAGCTGACATTACCCAGACGGGCTTTATTCCGGGTAGCTTCCTCATACCTCGCTTTATTCTTGACGAGTTGCGCCACATCGCTGATTCTGCTGACCCAATGCGACGAACCCGCGGTCGTCGTGGACTGGAGATGCTCAACAAAATCCAAAAAGAGTCAGATGTGCCTTTAGAGGTAACCGAGGTTGACTTTGAGGATACCCCTGAGGTGGATGCTAAGCTGATCAAGCTGGCCAAGACCTTGCGTTGCCCAATTATCACCACCGATTTCAATCTGAATCGGGTGGCTGAATTACAAGGAGTGCCGGTACTCAATATAAATGAATTGGCCAATGCCGTTAAGTCAGTGGTACTGCCGGGTGAGGAGTTGAATCTTCGTATCGTTCAGGAGGGGAAGGAGTCGGGCCAAGGGGTGGGCTTCCTCGACGATGGAACCATTGTGGTGGTGGAGGGGGGGAAGCGCTATCTCCATACCCAGTTGGATATTGTAGTCACCAGGGTATTGCAGACAGTGGCAGGGCGAATGATCTTCGCTCAGCCAAAGAGTGGGGCTGGCTCTGAATCGGGAACCAAATATGAGGCCAAAAACTCCGGCTCTCGAGGTCGCTAGACAGCAGGTGGGGGCGGTTATCGCCGCCGCCGGTCGCAGTCAGCGCATGGAGGGTGAGAACAAGATTTTCGCTATTATATCTGGTCGTCCCTTGCTCCATTATGTGGTGAATACCTTTCAAAGGTGTGCGGCTGTCCGGCAAGTGGTTGTTGTCTTGAGCCCAGAGGAATTGGAGCGGGGGCAGCGGCTAATGTCAGCCGGGGGGTGGTCCAAGGTTGCTTTATGCGTTGGGGGAAAACGTCGCCAGGACTCCGTCTACCAGGGCTTGAAAAAGCTCGATCCGTGCCAGTGGGTTATTATTCACGATGGCGCCCGACCTTTAGTTACCACCGATCTTATTGAGAGGGGGTTGGCGATGGCTCAGGACAGCGGAGCCGCCATCGCCGCCGTGCCGGTTATTGATACCATCAAAAAGGTGGACGACGCTGGCTTCGTCTTGGAGACGCCCTCCCGCCCCCATTTGTGGGCGGCACAGACTCCTCAAATCTTTCGTTGGGATATAATAAGTAGGGCTTATGAAGAGGGGCTAGGTGAAGTAACCGATGACGCCGCTCTGGTGGAGCAATTGGGCTATAGGGTGAAAGTCTACCCTGGGTCTTATCAAAACATAAAAGTAACTACAGTGGCTGATCTAAAGTTGGCAGGCATTCTTCTTAAAACGATGAAGTCTGAGGGTTTTGGCCCATGACTGCCCGTGCTGGGATAGGCTATGATGTCCACCGCCTGGTTCGTGGCCGTCGGCTGGTGTTAGGGGGGGTGGAGGTGCCTTACGGACTGGGATTAGCAGGCCATAGCGACGCCGATGTGGTAATCCACGCTATTATTGATGCCCTGCTGGGTGCTGCCGCCAGAGGGGATATTGGCACCTATTTTCCGCCCGATGATCCCCAATATGAAGGGATCTCCAGCCTTACTCTTTTGCGCCAGGTGGGTTTCCTGGTCGAGGGCGATGGCTGGCACATTGACAATGTTGACGTCACCATCGTAGCCCAGAGGCCTCAAATGGCCCCTTATATTGATGCCATGCGCCAGCAGATCAGCCGTGCCCTAGGGCTTTTCAAAGATCAGGTAAGTATAAAGGCTACCACCACCGAGGGTTTGGGTTTTGTTGGAAGGGAAGAGGGGATGGCCGCCCATGCCGTGGCTATATTAAGAAGTTGAGGCTGTCAGCATGTCCTTATGGCGAAGCATCAGAAGAGACATACGAGTAGCCTTCGAGAGGGATCCTGCTGCCAGGAACATTTTTGAGATCGTCCTGGCCTATCCTGGATTTCACGCTCGACAGTTTCACCGTTTGGCTCACGCTCTTTATCGCTGGCGGATGCCTCTCTTGCCCCGCCTCATCTCCCACTTAAGCCGTTTTCTCACTGGCATCGAGATACACCCCGGGGCCGAGATCGGGGAGGGCTTCTTTATTGACCATGGCATGGGGGTAGTCATCGGGGAGACCGCCGAGATCGGCGATGATGTAACCTTATATCAGGGTGTGACCTTAGGGGGCACCAGCCAACAGAAGATCAAGCGCCATCCCACCTTGGGTAACAACGTGGTGGTAGGGGCAGGGGCCCGCCTTATTGGGGCCATTACCATAGGCGATAACGTCAAGATCGGGGCTGGCTCTGTGGTGGTGACCGCAGTGCCCAGCAATGCCACCGTGGTAGGAGTGCCTGGTCACATAGTGGCGGTACGCCATCCCGATGCCGATATTTTGGAAAGGTTGCCCGATCCCGAGTGGGACTATATGGAGAGCTTGCAAAGGAGGCTGGAGGAGTTGGAGGCGCGGTTGGCCGCTTTGGAACAAGCTTTGGGGGAGCAAAGAGGAATCTCTCCTTTAACCACCCAAGGGAGGGGATAAGTGAAGGTTTATAACACCCTCTCCGGGAGTAAAGAGGAGTTTGTGCCGCAGGGTGACCCGGTTAGACTCTATGTTTGCGGTGTAACACCCTACGACGATTGCCATATCGGGCACGCCATGAGCTTTATCCTTTTTGATGTTATCCGGCGTTATCTAGAGTTCCAGGGCTATAATGTTCGCCATGTCCAAAACTTTACCGACATCGACGACAAGATAATCCAACGTGCCACTCTTCTCGAGATTACGCCTCAAGAATTGGCGGAAGCACACATAGCTCAGTATTTTGCCGATATGGACGCTCTTAATGTGCAACGGGCTCACGTTTACCCCCGGGCCACCGAGGAGGTCCCCCGTATAATTGAGGTCGTGTCAGGCTTGATTACAGCGGGTCATGCGTACCAAGCCGGCGGCGACGTCTATTTTCGGGTTACCAGTTTCAAAGATTACGGCCAACTTAGTGGGCGCACTTTGGAGGGTATGATGGCTGGCGCTCGTATCGAGGTTGATCCAGCCAAAGAGCATCCTATGGACTTCGTCCTGTGGAAAGGGGCTAAACCGGGGGAACCTCAGTGGCACAGCCCCTGGGGCCCAGGTCGTCCTGGCTGGCATATCGAGTGTACGGCCATGTCCCTCCACTACTTGGGCCAAACCCTGGATATACACGGGGGAGGACAAGATCTTATCTTTCCTCATCACGAAAATGAGATAGCCCAATCGGAAGCCTACACCGGGGTCAAGCCCTTTGCCCACTTTTGGCTCCATAATGGCATGCTCCAGCGGGGCGAGGAAAAGATGAGCAAATCCTTAGGCAATTTCATTACGGTAAAGGAGGCCCTGGCCCGCTTCAGCGCCGATGCTATCCGTCTTTTTGTCCTCAGCTCTCATTATCGCAGCCCCCTTACCTACAGCGAGGAGAGTTTGACCGCCATGGAGCGGGCGGCGGAGCGGCTGCGCTATGCCACCAATGGGGGAGAAGGTAATGGGGATAGTGCCTCTGCCTTTGTTGTCGATGACTATCGTCATCGATTCGTGGAGGCCATGGATGACGATTTCAATACTCCGCAAGGGCTGGCTGTCCTCTTCGACTTAGCGCGGGAGATCAATCGCCAACGAGAGAAGGGGATGGAAGTTAGTTTAGCCCAGGCCACTTTGCGCGAGTTGGCAGGAGTGTTGGGGCTGAGCTTGGAGGAGAGGAAGAGAGAGTACGCGGCCGTTGAACCCTTCATTCAGCTCTTGGTGGACATTCGTCGCCAACTGCGCGCCATTAAACAGTGGGAACTGGCGGATGATGTCCGAACTCGTCTCCGGCAGTTGGGTGTAGCCTTGGAGGATACCCCCCAGGGCACGGTATGGAAATATCGGGGTTAGCCTGAGGAGGCAAAATGCCTCTCATACTTTACAACACCCTTTCCCGAACAAAAGAGGAATTCCACCCCTCAACCTGGCCCGCGGTAAAGATGTACACCTGTGGGCCTACCGTCTTTCGTAGCCCCCACCTGGGCAACCTCCGCTCATTCATCCTCGCTGATATTCTCCGTCGTACCCTAGAATACAATGGGTACCAGGTATATCACGTCAAAAATATCACAGACATCGGCCATATGGAGCAGGAACACCAGCATCCCGGGGAGGATGACGTGGCCTTGGCGGTGGAGAAGGGGGCAGCCGTAGCCGCGGCGGTGGCCGAGTTCTATACTGGGATCTTCCACGAGGCCGAAAAAAGGCTTAACATTTTGCCAGCCCACAACTTCCCTCAGGCTAGCCAACACATCAGTGAGGTTATCGCTCTTATTCGTAGGCTTATGGAGCAAGGTTTTGCTTATGAGGTCAGTGGCACCGTTTACTTTGATATTGGTCGTTGGCCCCAGTATGGAAGACTTTCTGGCAACCGACCTGAGGAGTTAGCTATACATCGCGTGGAGCCAGACCCGCAGAAGCGTAACCCTGCCGATTTCACTCTATGGCGCAGGGCGGAACCGCAGCGGGTGGAGTGGTGGGAAAGCCCGTGGGGTAGGGGTTATCCTGGATGGCACATCGAAGATTCGGCGATGATGCTCAAGCATGTGGGGGAGCAGGTAGATTTGTTGGTGGGTGGGGTGGATGATATTTTCCCCCATCACGAGGATGTGATGGCCCAATGTGAGGCGGCCACAGAAAAACCCCTGGCCACCTATTGGATCCACGGGGAGCACTTGGAGGCCGAAGGGGAGCGGATGGTGGTCATAGCCGAGAACGTCATCACTTTAGAAGACCTTGTTACGCGTGGTGTTGACCCCCTGGCCTTTCGTTATCTGTGCCTCACCGCCCATTATCGGAGCAAGCTACACTTCACCTGGGAGTCAATAAGGGCAGCCGAGTCGGCCCTTAGAAATTTGAGAGGCAAGCTGGCAGAGGAAGTCGAAGGGGCTCAGCCCTCTAGCCGAGGCCAGCCCTATGTCGATGCCTTTGTGGCGGCCATTAACAATGACTTAGATATGCCTCGAGCCCTGGGAATCTTGTGGGAGGTGGTCAGATCCGCCCTTCCCTTTGAGGAGAGAAGGAAATTGGCTGGGGATTTCGATCGGGTTCTGGGATTGGGCCTGGCTCACGTTGTACCTCAAGAATTACCCGAGGCTGCTCTTCGTCTAATTCAGGAAAGAGAGATGGCCCGTAGCTCCCAGGATTGGGCCCGCTCCGATGAACTGAGACAGCAGCTCTTAGCCATGGGTATCGAGGTAAGAGATACTCCCCAGGGCTCCCGCTACTCGCCTAGATATTAGGCCCCAGTGCTGCTTCACAATAGAATCTTTATCAACTATAATACTTATGTTATTTTAACGATGGAGGCTACGGCCACGCTGCGAGCTTATTCTTCAATAACAGA